>JALZMD010000155.1 GCA_030858375.1 Chloroflexota bacterium | reverse complement strand
AGGTTGGCGTGTGAATGGTGTAGGGCGCGACGATTGCACCGGTCGGGCACTGGTCGATGCAGATCGTGCATTTGCCGCAGCTGCGATTGAGTGGCTGATCTGGTTCCAAATCCAGATCGAGCAGCATTTCCCCCAGCAGCACCCACGAGCCGTGACCCGGCACGATCAGGAGCGAGTTCTTGCCGTACCAGCCGAGTCCGGCGCGGGCGGCGCCGGCCCGGTCGACGATCCGGGCGGTGTCGACGAGCAGGCGGGATTCGATCGGACGGTCGAGTTCACGTTCGAGGTCGGCGTGGAGAAGCTTCAGCCGGCGCTTGATCACCCGGTGATAATCCCGGCCCCAGGCGTAGCGCGAGATCCTTCCGCGTGGGATGCCGTCGTCCGGTTTTTCCGTCGGTCCTGGCCAATACGAGATCCCGACCGAGAGGATCGACTGGGCTGACGGTTGAAGGTTCCGGGCATCAGTCGAGAACCTGGCCCGCTCGTGCGTGAACCAGTCGAGGCCGGCGACGTGACCGGCCTCGATGTGCCAGTCCAGGTGCGCGGCGACATCCGGGAATGGTTCGGCCGAAGTGATGGCGGAGACAGAGAGGCCGTGCCGGGCGGCAAGCATCTTGACGCGGGCGGTGAGTTGGGCGCGAGCGCTGGGAGCGGGTACGGGATTGAGGGAAAGCGGGAGGGAATCAGGGCTGTTCATGCGGGCGAGTATACCGCCCGGGTTACACGCGCTCCGACCGCAGGGCCTGGGACCGGATCGCGAATCGCCGGGTCGCCTCGCGGCCAGTCTCGTCCCAACCTTGCCTCAGGGCCATACCCATTGCCACGGCGGCAACGAACGTCGCCCAGGGCGCATCGCTGCCTGTGTGCGGCGCGTGGTGCGGGGGGATCGTCAGGATCGGTTTGTCGCGGGTGACACAACGGAAGGCACCATGCTTGCCCCAACTCACCACCGCCCGGACGTTGGTGCCTTCCATCACGGGCACCATTGCTTCGACGGCACAGTCTGGTTGCCGGCCGTTCGGGGCCGGTGCGATCTCGGCGAAATCGGCTTCCCCGCCGACGATTACATCGAACCGGGTCAGGTCCTCAAGTCGTTCGTCAGTGATGATGCCATCCCGGAAATGGATCAGCGACAACATTCGCACTCCGGGGTAGGTGTGGACCGGCAAGTCAGCGAGGAACCGGCGCAACGCTACATCGCGACTGGCGACGATCACCAGGTCGTGGCCAAAGAGTTCGTCGACATTAAGCAGGTCGCCCATCCGGATCGAAGCGGAATGACCGTTCGCTTTGCCCTCCGGCTCGGACTCGGGCTGGCGGATCGTTAGCCAGGTCGTAATCCCGGCGGCACCGAAGAGCGCGTCGAGCTCCTCCCAGGCGTCGCCGTGGCTGGCGACCGATCGAAACCCCACGTCGGCGGGCCACCCAGTGGCCAGTTCGATGGCGATGGCACCGGCATCCGTCAATTCGCCGTGGTGAAGGCGCGTGTCCCCGATGATCGCGATACGCGGATGACGCATTACCCGTTCCCTTCGATACGCGGGCTTGGCCACCGCGCAGCGAAATGCCGGTTCCTCGGTTTGATCATCCAGCGCTGGCCTTTCCGGACTATCATTCATGGGCGACGTTTGGTCAGATGGTCGCAGGAGATCGTTCCACAATCAAGGCCGGTGATGGTTGGCCCTGGATTGATCGTTGGCGCTACTGACTGACGAAACCCTTGGCCCGGCCGCAGATGGTAGATCAACAAATCGACGGGGATATCGATGTCATCAACTTCAATGTCCAGCAGTGCCGCCAGTTCCGGACCACCGCTCGGCATCTGGATCCGGTCGATGCGCCTGGAGCAGGGCCTCAGCCAACGGGAATTGGCATCTCGATCCGGTTTGAGCCGGTCCTACGTGTGTGACATCGAGCGCGGACGGGGAGCCCACCCCAGTGTCGAAACGCTGGACAAGCTGGCGACGGCGCTTGGCTTCGCCCGGATCGACCTGCTCAAGGCATCCGGGGTGCTCGATCAGGCCAACGATCAGCGCGAATCCGATGAAGAGCGCCGGATGCTGTCCGTGTTCCGGGACCTCAGCGATGGAGGTCGCATCTCGGTCATGCAGTTTGGCCGCTTCATTCACGCCGATGAACATCACTGGGTGCAAGCGAACCTGCTCGACCGGGCGGAGGGTGATGGCGACGATGATGGTCGCGCCGCCCATCACGCCAGGCCCGACCGGCTCACCCGTTCGCTCTTCGAAACGGATACTGTCCGGCCATCCGAGTCCTGATCTGGCAATGTCGCAGGCGGTAGCAACGCAAACAAAACGGCCACCGGATTTCCGGTGGCCGTTTCAGGATGTGCGAGGTGGAACGAAGATTACTCGGCCGAGGCTTCGGTAGCCTCGATCTCGTCTTCAAGGGCCTCGACGTCCGCGTCTGTGGCGTTGCCTTGCTGCCGGGCTTCGAGTCGTCGCTGTCGCTTCGACTTCTGGCCAGCGTTGGCGGCGGCGGCTTCCATACGGCGCGTGAAGCGCTCGACCTGGCCTGCCGTGTCAACGATTCGCTGCTCGCCCGTGTAGAACGGATGGCAGACGCTGCAGAGGTCGGTGCGGAGGGTGGGACGCGTGGAGCGCGTCTGGAACACATGCCCGCAGGAGCAGGTAACCGTGCTCTCGACGTAATTTGGGTGGATTGATGGCTTCATTGAAGTACTCCGAAAATAGAACTGGCGGAGTTAGTCCGCCGCGATTGCGCTGGCGACGTCCGCAACGATCAGGTCGCTGGCGCCGCCGATGGGATAGAGCTCTGGGGGATAGACGCTGATGCGGCGCTTGTCGCGGCTGACCGGCTCGAACCGCACGACACCATCGATCTTGGAGTAGATCGTGTGGTCTTTGCCGATGCCGACGTTGTTGCCGACCCAGAACTGGGTTCCGCGTTGGCGGACAACGATCGTGCCCGAACGGACGAACTGGCCGTCGGCGCGTTTGACGCCAAGGCGATTGGATTCACTGTCGCGGCCGTTGCGTGTACTGCCGCCGCCCTTCTTGTGTGCCATGTTGTGAAACTCCTCTAGCGGCCCCGGAAGGTCCAGTGTCGCAGCAACTGGATCGGTTAGGCGGAAATGCCGGTAATCGTCAGCCGAGTGAGCGATTGGCGATGCCCGGTCCGTCGACGGTAGCGTTTTTTGGCCTTGAACTTGAAGACGACAATCTTCTCGTCCCGGTCGTGCAGATCGACGTGCGCGGTGACCGAGGCGCCTTCGACGACCGGCGTTCCGATCCGGGTTTCGCCGGTGCCGCCAATGAGCAGGACTTGGTCAATCGTGACGTCCGTCCCGGCGTCGGCCATCAGCCGCTCGACCGAGATGCGGTCTCCCACCTTGACGCGGTATTGCTTGCCGCCGGTCTTGATGACCGCATACGTCGCATCGGGTGCGGCATCCGTGGTTGCTGTTTGATCCGTCATCGCAATTAATCCTGCCTGCTTGGCGCAATATGGCACGCGGCTTGCTGATCGCAGGACCAGGTGACCGATTGCACCGTGCCCGGATACGTTCATTTCAGCGGAGCCAACTTGATTGTCAGTGCACTCGACGCACACAAAACGGGGTGCTCTTGGCACCCAGACACGAAAGTATAGCACAAAGTCCCGGTTGCCTAATCCAATTCTCACCGACGAATGCGCGCGGCTCGTCGCCTGTTTCAGGCATGTCAAACCTGGCAATCCTGCACGGATAGGCGGGGAGTGATCGACCTGGACCTGTCACACTAACCGGAGGTTGTGGCAGGTACGTGGTGAATGGCGCAATGGCAGTGGTGATACAGGCTCCAACTCATGACCATAGCGGAACACGTTCGTGCTCCCGGCTGGTGATCGGCACCCGCGGCAGCGCCCTGGCGATGTGGCAGGCAGAGGCGATGCGCGCTGCGCTGAGTGCGCAGTTTCCGGATCTGACGGTCGACCTGCAGGTGATTCGTCCTGAGGGCGATATCGACAAGACGTCGTCGCTGATGAAGATCGGCGGACGGGGTGTCTTTGCCTCCGCGTTGCAGCAGGCGCTCCTCGATGGCGAGATCGATGTCGCCGTGCATTCGGCCAAGGACGTCCCGACGATTGAACCCGCTGGTCTGGTGATTGCAGCGTTCCCGGAACGGGAGGATGCGCGAGACGCGGTAATCTCCCGGCATGGTGTCGGGTTGAGTGGGCTTCCGGGGCGACCAGTGATCGGCACGTCGTCGCGCCGCCGGGCCGTGCAGCTGCAGGCGATCCGGCCCGATGCGACCATCATCGACATCCGGGGCAACATCGATACCCGGCTCCGGAAAGCGGAATCGGCCGAGTACGACGCGGTGATCCTCGCGGCGGCCGGGCTCGCCCGGATGGGCTGGCAGGGCCGCATCGTTGAATACCTTCCGTTCGACCGGTTCGTCCCTTCGCCGGGCCAGGGCGCGCTTGCCATCGAAACGCGGGTCGATCCCGATCGGGCGTTTAACCTAGCCAAGGCACTCGACCATCCGGACGTTTCACTTTCGGTTCGCCTGGAGCGCGAGTTCCTGCGGTCGATGGGGGGAGGGTGCACGACGCCGATCGGGGCGCACGCGGTGGTAGCTGGAGATGTGGTGACATTGTGGACGATGATGGCGTCCGACGATGGCTCGTCCTTGCGGCGACAGGCCTTTGCCCTTAGCCGGTCGACCGCTATGAGCGAGGTGCCGGACATTGCCTCACACATGATGAAGACGCTTGGTTCAACTCCTCCCAGAGCGAGATCACTACCGGTCGAGCCGCTGGCGGGCAAACACGTGTTGCTTTCTGGTACCGATCGCTTCGTCGCGTCGCTCGGTGCGGCGTTCCGGCCCGAGCATGTACACATCATCAACATGCCCACGCTCAAGATCCTGCCGAGTTCGACGCCCCTCGCATTGGCAGAGGCGCTTGAGAGGGCTGCCCAGGGCCGGTTCGACTGGCTGGTCGTGACCAGCCGGCAGTCGGTTCCCGCCCTGACAGAGTTCGGCGTCGACCGGCTCCGATCCAGGGTCCGCATTGCCGCGGTGGGAGCATCGACCGCGAAAGCGATCCGCGCTGCCGGGCTTGACATCGATCTTACGGCTGAGGTCCAGACTGGGCCTGGCTTGGTCGAGGCATTCCAGTCGCGCGACGTGCCTCATTCGTCGGCGCTTTGTTTGCTCGGAAGCACCGCCAGCGAGACGGTGCCAGTCGGCCTGGGTGCATTGGGTGTGGATGTGACCCGTGTGGAGAGCTACCAATCACGCCCGGTCGACCGAATACCTGACGATGTACGGGAGGCGGTGCGGTCCGGCAGCGTCGACGTGGTGGTCTTCAGCTCACCTTTAACAGTTCAAACACTTACTGAACAGCTTGGGGCCGACCTGGCCGCCCTGTCTGGCGCCTGCCTGGTGGCAATGGGGCTAACCACGCGGCGGGCCATGGAGCGCGCCAACTTGCCAGTCCATGTCGAGGCTCTGGAACCGACGCCGGAAGGTATCGTGACGGCGAGCAGGACGTATTTTGCCGAACGACCTGGAATCGAGGCACACAACGCATGATCACCCGCCGAGTGGAATTCGAAGCGAGCGCGATGCCGTCCTTCCGGCGCACGAGGCGCCTCCGCAGCTCGCCCGCGATCCGCGAGTTCGTCCGGGAGACATCGCTACGGGCCAGCGATTTCGTGTACCCGCTGTTCATCGTCGAGGGCGAGGCGGTGCGGCACGAGATTTCCTCGATGCCGGGCCAGTACCAACTCTCCGTCGACCAGTTGGCCGACGAGGTGGCTGAACTTGGTCTTCTTGGCATTCCGGGGGTCTTGCTGTTCGGGATACCTGACGTCAAGGACAACGAGGCGAGCGGGGCGTTCGACCCGGACGGCATCGTCCAGCGGGGGGTACGCGAAATCAAGCGGGTCAAACCCGACCTGCTCGTGATCACCGATGTGTGCGCCTGTGAGTACACCAGCCACGGCCATTGCGGCATCCTTGTTGGCGATACGGTCGATAACGACCTGACCCTGCCACTCCTTACCAAAACCGCCGTGAGCCACGCCGCCGCCGGTGCCGACATCGTCGCACCATCGGACATGATGGACGGCCGCGTTGCGGCTATCCGCCACGCGCTGGACGATGCCAGTCACCAGCTGGTGCCGGTGATGTCCTACGCCGCCAAATACGCATCCGCCTACTACGGACCATTTCGTGAAGCGGCGGAGAGCACACCCACGTTTGGCGATCGCCGGTCACACCAGATGGATCCGGGCAATGCCCGCGAAGCGCTGCGCGAGATCGCGATCGACCTCGACGAGGGAGCGGACCTGATTATCGTCAAGCCGGCCCTTTCCTACCTCGATATCATCCGGGCCGCGCGCGATTCGTTCGACGTGCCGCTGACTGCCTACAATGTCTCCGGTGAGTTTGCGATGATCAAGGCAGCTGCCCGGCTGGGCTGGATCGATGAACAGCGAGTCACCCTGGAGACGCTCCTGTCGATGAAGCGGGCCGGTGCCGACCGGATCATCACCTACCACGCCAAGGACGCGGCGCGGTGGCTTGAAGCGACATAATGATTAGTCGAGCGGAGGCAAGGCGAGCGTGGCAATCACTTCGGAACACATGACGGGGCGTCAGCGACTTCTGGCGACGGCGGCGGCACAGCCAACGGACATGACACCGGTCTGGTTCATGCGCCAGGCTGGGCGCTGCCTGCCCGAATACCGGGCCCTGCGCGAGAAGCACCCGTTCCTCGAAGTGGCGCGCACGCCGGAACTGGCCGTGGAGGCGACGATGATGCCGATCGATCGGTTCGGCGTCGACGGGGCGGTGCTGTTCGCCGACATCATGCTGCCGCTCGATGGCATGGGTGTCGATTTCGAGATTCGCCCCGGCGTCGGCCCGGTCATCGACGACCCGATCCGGACCACCGAAGATATCGAACGGATCCGCGTCGTCGATCCGGAAGAGGGGACGCCCTACGTCCTCAATGCCATCTCCCTGCTCAGGCGGACGCTCGGGGACCGCGCGGCGACCCTTGGATTCGCTGGAGCCCCGTTCACACTCGCCTGCTACCTCGTGGATGGCCGGCCCACCAAGGAGTATCCGAAGACCAAGGCGCTGATGTACGGGCGGCCGGATCTCTGGGATGCGCTGATGACGAAGCTCGCCGAAATCACCGCCCGCTACCTCGAAGGGCAGGTTCGGAACGGCGCCGATGTCGTGCAACTCTTCGATTCCTGGCTGGGACTGGTCGATCCCGCAACCTACCGGGAGCGGGTAGCGCCGTACACGGCGGCGATTTTCGAGCGGTTGCGTCCGCTGGTGCCGACAATCCACTTCAGTACGGGCACGGTCCAACTCCTGCCGGAGATCGCGGCCACCCGGCCTTCCATGGTGAGCGTTGACTGGCGGCTACCGCTGGACGCGGCGTGGGACATCATCGGTCCTGGCTTGGGCATCCAGGGTAATCTCGATCCGACGATGCTGATGGCGCCGTGGGAGACGGTGGAGATCGCGGCCCGGGATGTCCTCAACCGCGCCGGTGGACGACCCGGCCACATCTTCAACCTTGGCCATGGACTGTTGCCGGAAACCGATCCCGATCAGTTGAGCCGGCTGGTCGAACTCGTCCACAGCTACCGCGACGAGTAGAGGCAATGGCTCATTCATGCACGTCTGTGCATCCTATACTCATTAGACCGACCAGGGCGGCGCATCCTCTATGGATCCCCGCAACCGTCATTCCGAGCCTGCGAGGCAGCGAAGCGATATCCGGTATGCCTTGCCAGGAGCCGCGATACCGTATCGCGGGGGATCCCTTGTACGTCGCGATGACGGTCGGAGAAGTGTCACGATACGCACGCTGATCCGATCGCGCAGGGCAACGGTTTGTTGGCACCATCGGGAATGGCAAGGGAGCGTCGAACTCCGTTGCATCACTCTTTCAAGGGATAGAGGCGAGCTGCGATGCGGCAGATGAAATCACCAGAGACGCCAGCTCGCGTCCTGGTGGTGGACGACGAACCGAATATCCGGGAAATGATCGCGATCAACTTGAAGCGCGAAGGGCTGGATGTTGTCTTCGCCGAGGATGGCCTGGCCGCGGTTGATAGGGCGCGCGAAGACGAGCCTGACTTGATCGTGCTCGATATCATGATGCCGGGCATGGACGGCTTCGAAGTGTGCCGGACAATCCGTGAGGAGTCGACTGTCCCCATTCTGTTGTTGTCGGCCCGTGGCGAGGAGATCGATCGAATCGTTGGCCTCGAGCTCGGAGCCGACGATTTCCTGGTCAAGCCTTTCGCGATGCGTGAGTTGGTGGCCCATGTGCGGGCCATGCTCCGCCGCTCCCGGATGGCGCCTCCCGTCCCGAGTGGAAAGGATGAGGCACAACCGGGTCGGGCGCCGGGCAATGGTCCAGCCTGGGGAGACGTGATCCAGGCGGGCGATGTCAAGATCGACATTCCACGGCGCCATGTTTCCCTGGGTGGTTCCTCGCTCACCCTCAAGCCGAAGGAATTTGATCTTCTGTTGTACTTTGCCCGGCATCCAGGCATTGTACTTTCGCGTGACGCCCTGCTTCGTGAAGTGTGGGGCTACGACTATCCGGTCGATACGCGAACGGTGGATGTCCATGTGCGGTGGCTGCGGCAGAAAATCGAAACGGAACCAAGCACCCCGATCCGCATCGAAACGATGCGGGGGCACGGCTACCGCTTCGTGACCCATGAATCCTGAATATCCTGAGGCAGATGATCGACCAGCAGCGGGGTTAGCGAAACGGCGGCGTCCTTCGCCATTGGCGAACGAGTGGGCACCCGGCCTTTCCAATGCCCCGATCGTGCCCGGACCGCTTCGCTTGCGGCTGGCGCTGCCGTTCGTCCTGCTGTTCGTTGCGATCCTGTTGATGCTCAGCCTCTTCCTCGGCTCGCGTGCGCGAGAAATCTATGTCGATCGGTTGACCGATGAACTGACCATGCAGGCGACGATCCTGGCCGAAAGCGTCGGGCGCGATTTGAGCAATGGTGTTCCCCCTGCCCAGGTCCAGGACATGATCGCGAGTCTTTCCAGCGACGTCTCGACCCGGATCACGATCGTCGGGCCGGATGGCACTGTTTACGCCGACAACGTCGGCGATCCGCTTACAATGGAGAACCATTCCAATCGTCCTGAAATCGTCCAGGCCCTGGCGCAAGGCGAGGGCGAGTCATCGCGCGAGAGTGCGACGCTCGATATGGAATTCCTGTACGTCGCGGTGCCCATCGCTGATGTCGAAGGGGCTGTGGCTCGGGTGGCTGTCCCGCTGGACGAGGTGCAGGCAACGGTCCGGACCATCTGGGTCTGGACCTTCGTTGCGGCGGCGGTCGCCATTGCGATGGTGGTGGCGATCGCGTGGTTTATCGCGGGGCGAATCGTCGGGCCACTCGAGGAGTTGCGCAAACAGGCCCACGCCGTGGCGGGGGGTGACCTGACCGCCCGGGTCGATCCATCCGATACCCGGGAGTTTGCCGAAGTCGGATACGCATTCAACCGGATGACGGAAGAACTGGAAACGTCCCATAACGCGCTGGACCAGGCCCGCCTGCGATTGGAAGCGGTGTTGGCTGAACTCGCCGACGGGGTTGTCATCACGGACGATGACGGGCTTGTGCTGCGCATGAATACGGCCGCCGAAACCCTGCTCGCGGCCCACGAGGCAAACGCGATCGGCAAGCCGTTCGTGCAGGTAGCGCGAGATCACGAGCTGAATCAGCTGCTGCGGTCCGCGCTCGATGGTCAGGAGCATTCGGAGGCGGCGATTGAGCATGGGTTAAATCGCCGGACGCTGCTGACCACAGCCCAGGTCGTCGAAGATGAACGGGAGCGCCTCGGACTGGTGGTCCTGCGAGATATCTCGGAACTGCGTCGCCTGGAAACGGTCCGCCGCGAGTTCGTCGCCAACGTGTCGCACGAATTGCGCACGCCGCTGACCTCGATCCGGGCGATGGTCGAGACGCTGGAGGCCGGGGCGATTGATGACGAGGCGATCATGAGCGATTTCCTGGTCCGGATCGTCGGTGAGGTTGACCGTTTGAACGCGCTGGTCGAGGATCTGCTCGATCTGGCGCGGCTCGAAGCGGGCCGGACAACCCTCACCTACACGACGGTCGATCCAGTGGAGCTGGTTCAGATGGGAGCAGATCGGCTGCGGCCCCAGATTGATCGCGCCCAACTCATCATGGACGTTTCGGCCGATGGGCCATTGGAACCAATCAGCGTTGACCGGGTACGTCTCGAACAAGTGTTGATCAATCTCGTCCACAACGCGATCAAATTCACGCCGGTGGGGGGCGCCATTCACCTCCAGGTGCGTCAGCGTGACGACACCACCACGATCGAGGTCCAGGACACCGGCGTTGGGATCGCTCCGATCGAGCAGATCCGGTTGTTCGAGCGGTTCTACAAATCGGACAAGGCGCGGCGATCCGAGGGGACTGGTTTGGGCCTGGCGATTGCCAAACACATCGTGCAGGCCCACGGCGGCACGATCTCGGTCGAAAGCGTCGTGGGCGAAGGGTCAACGTTCCGCATACTCATACCGAACCGAAAACCCAGGGCGCGGGACCGCCGGCGCTGACTCACGGTGGGAGTGGTTTCTCTACCTTGGATGCAATCACTCTCCCCGGCAGGGATTCCGGCGCCCTGAGGGCAAACAGGATGCCGCTTGCAATCAGGATGACCGAGGTGAATGCCAGCGCGGCGTTTGGCGATCGCATGTCGGCAATGATTCCGAGTGCCAGCGGCCCGGCGACGTACCCCGCGTCGGCCAGCGCCCGGTAGAGTCCCATTGTTGGCGCAGTCATGCCGGCGGGCGCGATGTCAGCCGTGTAGGCAGCGGGGGCGGCGCCGCTGACCCCACTGGCAGCACTCCAGAAAATGGAGCAGAGGATGAAGCCCAAGAACGTACCGGCCGCGCCGTAGCCAAGGATCGCGACCCCTGTGAGCAGGGTCGATGGCACAATCACCGCTTTTCGTCCAAAGCGATCGACAAGTGCGCCACTGGGATAGACGAGGATCAGGCCCATGATGCTAATCATGCCGATTCCGATCCCGATCTGGCTTGGGCTCAGCCCGATCTGGTCTTCGGCAAGCAGGGGGATGACGTTGAACAAGCCTCCTGTGCGGGCGAAGAAGGCGGTAAAGCTGACGAGGCAGATCAGGAGGAAGCCTGGCGTATGGGCGATGATCCGGACCTGGTCGCCAAACGACAACGCAGGCGAGCCGGCGCGGCTGTGATCGTCCGGGCGCATACCCTTCGTTTCGGGCACGAACACCCAGGCGAGGACTGTGACCAACGCGGCCAGTCCGGCGTTGGCCCAGAATGGCGCTGCCAGGCTGAACCGATCGGCCAGCCAGCCGCCCGGAAATGCCCCCGCCCCAACGCTGAAAAGGAAGACACCCTGGTAGATCGCCATCACCCGGCCGCGATTGTGTGGGGAGGCGATATCGGCCAGGACGATTTGCCCCGCGGTGAGGACGAAGGCGGCGCCGGCGCCGGCAATGAAGCGGGCGACCAGGAACACCTCGTAACTGGGGGCGGTCGCGCAGAGCACCGTGCCGGCGACCGTAACCAGGCCGCCAAGGGCAAGGGTCCTCCGGCGGCCGATGACATCTGCCAGCCGACCGGCCGGCAGGTTGATCAGGAACCGGGCCATGCCGTAGACCGCGATCGTCAGCCCGATCGCCGTTTGGCTCACCCCGAAATCCTCGGCGTAGAGCGCAATGACGGGGACGATCGAGCCGAATCCAAGCTGGTTGGCGCTAATCAGCGCGCACATCCAGATCAGGACAGTCGTGCCTTGCCTGGAGAGCCCGAGGGATTCGAATCGATTCATGTCCCGCTTTCGGTTCGAACGGACAACCAGGTCCCAACGTAATCACAGGATCGCATCAAAGCCGACGCCGCACAAACCAGCCGCATCCTCCGCCAACCCACGTATCCTCGTATCATGGTGGCTGCAATGCCACGTAGTTGGTGGTGATCCGCATCGGCCGCGACGCTTTCCCGCACTACCGAGGACGCTCTCTTGCCCGACGACGATCGGACACAACCTACTTCGGCAGCGGGGGAACAACCGCGCCTGCTAGCCGGTCGGTACGATGTGATCGAGGTCATTGGGTCGGGCGCGTCGGCCATCACCTGGCGTGGTCACGACCGCCGCCTTGATCGGCAGGTCGCGATCAAGATCCTGCGACGGGAGGGTGAGCAGGATGCCGCCTACGTCCAGCGCTTCGAGCGCGAGGCTCGGACCTCCGCCTCGGTGTCGAATGGGCACGTCGTGAATATCTACGACGTGGGTCAACAGGATGGCTGGCTTTACCTCGTCATGCAGTTTGTCGATGGCGAGGACCTTAAGCACCTGATCGCCCGTCGTGGCCCGCTTCCCCTCGCGGAGGCGCGGGAGATCACGCGACAGATTCTCGATGGATTGGCGGCCATCCACCGGGCGGGCATCCTGCATCGTGACATCAAGCCACAGAATGTGCTGGTCGACCGCGCCGGCGTCGTTCGCGTTGCTGATTTCGGGATCGCCCAGACCGCTACAGACGCCGGATTGACAGTCGCCGGCACGGCAGTGGGCACCGCCGCCTACATGGCCCCGGAACAGGCCCAGGCCGGTTCACTGAGCGAGGCAACAGATATCTACGCGGTTGGCGTGGTTCTTTACGAAATGCTCACCGGGGCCCTGCCGTTCGACCGGTCAACTGCCATGGCGACGATGCTCGCCCATGTCCAGCAGCAACCCATGGCGCCTTCGCAACGCGCCCCTCGCCAGAACATACCGTCACGGTTCGATGGGATCGTGCTCCAGGCGATGTCCAAGAATCCGCAGGACCGGTTTCGCTCCGCGACGGCGATGGCCAGGGCGCTGGATGGGAAACCCGGCGATCCTGGCGCAACCACCCGCACCGCCGCGACCCTGCTCACCAGCCGAGACCAGACGCCCGGGGCCCCGGCCACCGCGCGTGACCAGGCGTGGCCAGCGGTGGCCGGGCGACCGGAGGGCGGGACGCCGCAATCCGGGACCTCCGCACGACCCGCTCGTTCCGCAGGTCGTGGACTGCTCAACGCTGTGCTCGTCCTGATCCTGGCGGCGATGACCGTGGTGGCTGCATACACATACTATGAATATACGAACAATCGTGTTAATGGAGGCGATCCGCCACCTACGTCCCCGGTGGAGCAGATCATCCTAACCCAGCCGCCAGCACCGACGGAGTTGCCGGTGATCGATCCCCTCGACGATGTATCCCAACCGACGGACGTCCCGGAGCCGACGTTCGCTTCCCAGCCCACGCCGGAGCCCGACCCAACCAGCGAGCCAACTGAGGTCCTGATCGAGCCGGCGGATGACCCGGATCCGATAATCGGACCCGACGGTAGCCCTGGCGATGGGTGATCTCATTTCCCACCGCCGCGCGGTACCCGTCGTTTGATGGCATCATACCGGCATGGTTTATCGTTCCACGCGTTGGAGAAGCAAGCACGATGAGCACCCTGAATGACGATGGGCACACCGCCTCGATGATCGATCTCAGGTCTGACACCGTTACACGGCCTACGCCGCGGATGCGTGAGGCGATGGGGGAGTCGCTGGTTGGCGATGACCAGTATGGCGAAGATCCAACGGTTAACCGCCTGGAGGCGATGGCCGCCGCCCTGCTCGGCAAGGAGGCGGCGGTCTACGTGCCGAGTGGCACGATGGGGAATCTCTCGGCGTTGCTCGCCCATTGTGGGCGTGGCGATGAGGCGCTCGTCGGTGACGAGTCCCACATCCTCTGGTTTGAGAGCGGCGGACCATCGACGCTGGGGGGAATCCCGCTCTTTGCATTGCGTACCGACAAGTGGGGCCGGCTCGATCCGGCCGACATCGCCAACGCGATCCGGCCCGACCGGCCCGGCTACCCAAGGACTGGGGTGGTTTGCCTGGAAAACAGCCATAACCGCTGTGGGGGCGCCGTGCTCGACCTTGACTACATGCGGGAGGTGCGAACCATCGCCCACGACCGTGGCGTGCCGGTGCATCTCGATGGTGCCAGAATCTTCAATGCCGCAGCGTACCTTGGTGTTCCAGCCGCGGTAGTTGCGGCCGAGGTCGATTCCGTCCAGTTCTGCCTGAGCAAGGGGCTGGGCGCGCCGGTCGGATCGCTCGTGGCCGGCACGTACACGTTCATTCAGAACGTCCGCAAGCAGCGAAAAGTGCTAGGTGGCGCGATGCGGCAGTCGGGTGTGATCGCAGCAGCCGGGGTTGTCGCGTTCGAAACGATGATCGACCGCCTGCCGGAGGATCATGTGCGGGCGCGTACGCTCGCGGATGGTTTGGCCGCGATCGACGGCATCGTCATCGACCGGGATGTTGTGCAAACCAATATCGTGGTCTTCAAGCTCGAAGGCGAGCAAGACCACCATAGGTTCATCGCCGACCTCAAGAGCCGAGGGTTGCTGGTGTCTAATTACGGGTTGCGTGGCGTACGGATGGTGACGCATTACGAAATCGACGATGCGGCCATCCAGCATGCGCTCGACATCGTGAAAGCCACCATCGCCGGCGTGAGAGAGGCCGTTCGTGTCCCTGCCTGAGGCCTCGTCAGTCAAACGGGTCGGCCTCAATGGCGCACGGGCCGTGCTCGGCGTGACAGGCGGGATTGCCGCGTACAAGGCGGCTGGAATCGCCAGCACGCTCGTTCAGGCCGGGGTCGAGCTGACGGTCGTGATGACCGATGGCGCGCGCCAGTTCATCCAGCCGCTGACGTTCGAAGGATTGACGCATCGGCGCGTCTACACCAGTGCCTACGACGGTTGGAGCGATGGACACACCGGGCACGTCGAACTTGCCGCCAACGCGGATGTGCTCCTGATCGCACCCGCCACCGCCAACACAATCGCTCGCCTGGCCCATGGCAATGTCGATGACATGCTCTCCGCCATCGCCCTGGCGACTGAGGCGACGATCGTGGTTGCCCCAGCGATGGAGCATCACATGTGGAATCATCCAGCCACGATCGCCAATGTAGCAACGCTGAGTGAGCGTGGAGTGCGCATCATCGACCCCGCGAGCGGACGGTTGGCATCCGGGGCGATCGGACAGGGACGGCTGGCGTCGACTCCAGACATTGTGTGGGCGGTGCGGACCGCGCTCGGTCACCGGGGACCGCTGGCCGGCAAGTCCGTGGTGGTCACCGCCGGTGGCACCCAGGAGGCAATTGATCCCGTTCGGTTCATCGGTAACCGGTCATCGGGGCAGATGGGGATTGCCCTGGCCGGTGCCGCGCTCGATGCCGGGGCGGAGGTTCACCTGATCGCTACCCGGAACGTCGATCCCGGTTTGCTCGTCGGGCATGTCACGATCGTTGAATCGGCCCTTGATCTCCAGCGGACGGTTGCGGATGCGATGCCCGCAGCCGATGTCCTCATCATGGCGGCGGCGGTCGCCGATTTCCGTCCCGATCAGGTGGCGGCACAGAAAATCAAGAAGCAGCACGGTCAGGACACGCTCGACCTGAATCTCGTCCGGAATCCCGATATCATCGCTGGGGTGACGAGGGCCGGTCTGATCAAGGTCGGGTTCGCGGCGGAAACAGAAGCACTGGTGGATCACGCCTTGGCCAAGTTAAGGGCGAAGGGCCTGGATCTGATCGTTGCCAACGATGCCGTGGCGACGATTGGGAGCGAACGGAGCCAGGCGACGCTGATTACGCGAAATGCCGATCTGGTGCAGTTGCCGGAGGCACCAAAAACGGTTGTTGCCGCGCAAATCATCGACGCGATCGTGCGCCTGATGGATCGGCAAATCGGACATGCTTGATGAAATGGAGCGCCGCCGCATCCAGATGTCCACCAGGTCGCAACTCGCGACGGAACTCCTGCTCACCTGCTTCGCGCTGGTGGGTAGCATTATCATCCTCAGAACGATGCTGGTGATGCTCGACATTTCGGACCGGATCTGGATTGGCGAGTTCATTTACGGACTGACCCGACCCGTGACACAGGTGCTCAGTTTCCTGCCAGGAGCAGACCGCGAGATTTATCGCAACCTGACGACGGTCGACATCACGCTTCTGGCCTTCCTCCTTCTCTTCCTGCTTGGCGTGCTGGCGACCGGGCGGAGCAATGATTCGCTATAGAATGGATACAGACCGGGGGCAATGTCCCCAGCGTGGTCGCATTGGTTTCGGGGGCGAACAAGTCGTCGGACCATCAGGGGAAACGTCGAGATGTTGAAGAACACGGTGAGGGGTATTCTCGGGCTGGTGCTGACGGCTGCCGCAACGTGGCTCGCCGGCTATATCGTCGACCAGGTTTTCGGCGCGGATGAAGAACAGGCCTGACGTCTGCTTCGGGGCGGATAGAGAGAACACTGGCATATGTCCACCGCGCCCTCCCGAGCCGTAGCGATCATCAATCCGTCGACGAGGGGCAACGTGGCGCGGATCGGGGAGCTCCTGCAGGTGGCGGCTCCAGCGTCGACCCGCCTAAATATTTACCAGACCGGCTACGCGGGCCATGCCGGAGAACTCGCCAGGCAGCATGCGCCATCGGCTGACCTCCTGATTGCGGTCGGAGGCGATGGCACGGTTGCCGAGGTAGCAGGGGCCGCTCGCGGGACGATGATACCGGTTGGGATCATTCCCGGTGGTTCGACCAATATTACGGCCCGGGAGATGGGTATCCCCACAAATATCCATCTTGCCGCCCGGCTCCTGTTCGAGAACCATTCGATCCGCACCATCGATGCCGGTGTCTGCGGCGACCGGATTTTCCTGCACATGGCGGGGGCCGGGGTGGACAGCCTGCTGTTCGATCTGGCCAGTGCGGCGCTTAAGCGCAAGCTTGGCTGGATCGCCTACCTCCCGGCGGCGATCGAAGCGCTGCGCCGGCCGCTCTCCCGCTTTACCATTCAGTCGGATGAAATGCAGATCGAGCGTGTGCGGTCCCCCATGGTCCTGGTGGCCAACGGCTCGTCGATCATCGCGCCGATGTTGCAACTGGACACGCGCATTCGCCCTGACGACGGAAACCTGGACGTGTTCGTCGTCACCGCAACACGGCCTGACGAGCTGGCCCGTGTGTTCGCCCGGATGGCGCTGAGGCAGATGAGCGGGTCACCGTTCGTGACGGCGTTTACGACGAGGGATGTTGAGATCTCGGCCGATCCTCAGATAGCGGCCCAACTCGATGGAGATGTCTTCGGCACGACGCCGATGCGGTTCACGATCGATCCGGGATCGATCAGGATCGTCGTGCCGCGTACAGACGCGGACGTGGGTTGGGGGCGATCCTCCGTGTTCGTCCGAGGCTAAGGAGATGCATGATCGGGTGATGTACCCACGCAGGCTCGCTTGAACTCCAGATTAGCCGGACACCAGGGACGTTCTCCCCCATACAGCGGCTCCCACGAAGATTGCACGTCGGTTGTGCCAAGCGTTCCATTATTTCATTGGCGCATATGTTGGCCTTGGGTTGGTCAGTGCTGTGGCATCCGGCGGTGGCCCCATACAAGCATCGGCACAAGGCAACACTCTGGATACTCTTCACCCAACCTGCAGCCCAGGGCCAGGGTGTCGGCCGACACCTCCTTGAGCTGGCGATTGACCAGTGCAAGCGCGATTCCGAGCTGGAACAGATCCAACTCAGCATCGGTAGCGAGAGCCGCGTTGCTCGCCACCTTTCCACCAGCGTTGGATTCCTGCCGTATGGAATCGAACCTCCCGCGATGAAGCTCGGGAACCGCTACCTTGACGTGGAGTTGATGTTGCGATCGGTCATCGACGATACCAACACCGACAACGGGCCGCAGGCATTGACAGCCTGGACTGAAGGGCCAGGCTGGGGAGCCGCCCTGGTCAGCCGCCGGTTGGCCATCAAAGAGGTGGCGACCGCACTGCCAAGGATCATCGTGACGAGTGCGAGGCTCAGCGGGGGTGGAACGTTGAGCATGTCGAAGAGCATCATCTTCACGCCAATGAAGATGAGCATGGTCCCGAGGGCGGGTCTGAGGTAGCGCAACACCGACTCAATTACACGATGACCCATCATTGGTGAGTACCGTCAGTGTGCACGAGGTCCCAACGGACCTGGAAATCCGCCGGCTATGCGCGGCACGCGAGCGATGGTCTGGGGACCGAATCGCTCCCTTAGGCGGACCAGACCGGGACCGAACGCCGCTTCCAGCACTTCACAGTGCGTCAGCAGCAACTCCGCGATGTACAAGTGGTGCTTGATCTGTTCCGTGATGGGCATGACTAGGCCTGGATGGTGGGACCACGCCGCCCAACTCTCGTCCTCCAAGGAGACGATCCCGGCGACGATCTCGGCAGCGTCGATGCTCAGGAGGACCCAGCGCCCCCCGTATTCCTTCGTGATCTGCTCAGCGCCGGGCTCGTGGAGATACACCTGGGCAAATGGATAACCTGGGTCACCGTAGGCGATAACGACAACCTCCACGTCGCGCTCGGCTGCTGCCGCAAGGGCGTCGCGAAGGGACGGGGCGTCTTCTGTCCAGAGCTGGAGCAGCACACGCTGTTCTGCCCGGCTGACGACCTCCCGCACCCGCCGCAAAATCTCCTCGCGTCCAGTGATGTCCCAGATGACGCCCCGGTTGTTAGGACTCGACGCATAGCGGGACAAGCCGACCTCCGCCTC
>JALZMD010000123.1 GCA_030858375.1 Chloroflexota bacterium | reverse complement strand
GCGATTGCCCGCCTCGAACTCCAGAAGGCGTTCGCGGCCGCCGGCAATCCCGGCAGCGCCTCGCGTGACCTGGCCCGGCGCGTCTTCATCGAGGACCAATCGCTGGTGGACATCGCGGCCGACCTCGAGGTGCCAACCGGGACGATTAAGAGCCGTGTCTTCAAGCTCCGGCAAACCATGAAACAGGCATTGGGAAGGGAGGTCGAACAATGAGTACCCAGGATCGGATTCCATTCGACCCGGATGTGACGGTGGAGGAGATGCACCAGCTAGATGTCGACCTGAACGGCGTCTGGTCGGGCGTCATCGGGGAAATCTGGTCGACCTCGGCCAGCCGCGTGGAACGGCTCGCGACGTCGATCCTGCGGTCCCCGGCGCTGGCCCGGGCGTTGGTGACGACGCCATCGTTGATCCTCTCGTGGATCCTCGCCAGCGCGGCCGTTTTCGCGATTGGCGCGTTCGTCGCCAACGCCACGGAGATGCCGATCGTGCCGCTGTTGGCACCCGCCGTTGCCGGCGTGGCGGTGGCATTCGCCTACGGCGCGGGGGCCGATCCGACCTACGAAATCTCGCGCACGATGCCGACCTCGGCCCGGATGATCCTGCTCTTGCGGGTGAGCGTGGTCTTCCTGACCAACGCGATCCTGGGGATCACCGCCTCCCTGGCTGTCCCATCGCTCGCCGAGGTCACGTGGTTGTGGCTGCTGCCGATGGTGGCGATCTCCCTGCTCGGCCTGGCCACGGCTGTGGTCAGCCATTCCGCCACGATCGGGGGCGGGGCCGCGCTCGCGGTCTGGAGCGCGATCGTGCTGGCCAACGAAATCCGGGCCGATGAGTTTGGCCGGGCGGTTTCCGGCGCGACGCTGGAGCTGCTGGCCCTTATGTACCTGCTGCTGATGATTGTGTCCCTGTGCCTCATCGCGTGGATGAGCGGCGACGGATCCAAACGAAGGGAGCTGGCGGGATGGTTGTAGGCACGGTACTCGAACGGAACGTCGATTCGGGAGCACATGAGGGGATGGCCCACGCCGGCGTCATCCTGCGCGACGTTGGCCACGCCTTCGGGCGCAACCGCGTCCTCGACGGCGTCGACCTCGCGGTTGGCGCCGGCGTCTTCGGCCTGCTCGGACCGAACGGGGCTGGCAAAACGACGCTGTTGCGGGCCCTGGCGACGGTCCTGAAACCATCGCACGGCTCGATCCACTTGCTTGGCCGCGATCCGCTGAAGAACGAGGACCTGCGCCAGGTCCGGCGTCGCCTGGGCTACCTGCCGCAGCAGTTCGGTTACTATCCGAACTTCACGGTTTTCAAGTTCATCGAGTACTTCGCCCTGCTCAAGCAGATGCCGCCGGGTCGGGTCAAGGCTGCAGTGGCGCTCGCTATCGAGCGGGTCGGTCTGGAGGACAGGGCGAAGTCGCGCATGAAATCGCTCTCCGGCGGTATGTTGCGGCGGGTCGGGATTGCCCAGGCGATCGTCAACGAGCCGGAGTTGCTGTTGCTGGACGAGCCGACGGTTGGGCTCGATCCCGAGCAGCGGGTGCTGTTCCGGGCGCTCTTGCGAGAGGTGGCCGGGCGCTCGACGGTCTTCGTCAGCACCCACCTGGTCGAGGACGTGGCGGCCGCCTGCAACGAGGTCACGATCATGGAGGAGGGCCGGATCGTGTTCCGGGGTCTCCCAGTCGATCTCACCGCGTTGGGCGAAGGCACCGGCGATGGGGTCAGCGGCGATTCCGCGATTGAGCGCGGCTACGGCTCGGTGCTGGCCTCGGCCCGGAAACGCTGATGGACGGTCAATCCGAGCCGCGCGAAGCTCCGCCTTCCGTCGTCATTCTGAGCGGAGCTTGCGGAGCGAAGAATCCCTGCGCGAAGCGCGTCCGGCGTAGCCGGACCAGTGGGCACGCAGTCACGAAGGAGCAATCGCCCAACAGTGTCCGCTAAGGCGCACCCGCTTTGCGGCGTGATTTCGAGCTTGCGAGAAATCACGAGAGGTTGTGTGGAGTTCCCGGCGGAAGACTTTCGACTCCGCCGAACGCAGTAGTCCAGACGGAACCAGAGGAGGAATCGGCCGATGACCACCCTGTCACCTTCGTTCGCTGCTGACACGCCTGCGTCCAGGATTACCCAGCCTTCTGCTCCCGCCCAAATCCTCGCGACGATCCGGTCCTTCCTGATGCTCCTTTGGCTCGAGATCCGGCGCTGCCAGGGCTACTGGCTGGTACCGGTGATGATCGGGGTCGGCGTGTACGCTCCCTTGATCGCCCATTTGCCGGAGATCGTGCTCTGGCCCGAGATGAGTGTGGCCACGCTGCTGGCCTACGTCGTCGTCGGACCGTTGGCTGCCGCGCTGGCAGCCTGGCTGGTCGATCGCGAACGCCGACGCCGAATGCGGAGCCTGGTGAGTTCGATGCCCGGCAGTGGTTTCCAGCGGGACATGCTCGCGCTGGGCGCGGCATCGATCTGGGGCCTGGCGGGCTACGCCGGAGTCGCGATCTGGTTCTGCGGGCAGGCGGTGCTACGAGCGACCTGGGGCGGACCCGACGTGGGGTTGATGGCGACGGGAGCGGTCGCTGTGGTCGTCTTTGCCGCGATCGGCGTCGTGATCGGCCGGTTGCTTGCGAACAAGTTCAGCCCGCTGCTGGCGTTGGGCGCGACCTTCTTGCTGACCATCGGCGCCGATCGCTTCAAGGACACCTACGACGATGGTTCCTACCGCAACCCGATCCAGTTGCTGATGCCATATGGGCTGCCACGTGTGGGCTATCCAAGCGTCTTCTTCCGTGAAAACCACGGATACATAATGGAGGTAGGACTCTGGATGCTGGCTCTCGTCGGCCTCCTGGTCGCGGTCATCGCGGTGCTG
>JALZMD010000120.1 GCA_030858375.1 Chloroflexota bacterium | reverse complement strand
CCGCAGTCGCTGCTGCCAGCAAGGCGTTCGCTTCCTGGCGCCTCTACCCCGCGCCCAAGCGTGGGGAACTCCTGTTCAAGGCGGCCCGGATCCTCGAGAACCGCAAGGAAGCCTATGCCCGCGAGATGACCGAGGAGATGGGCAAGGTTCTTGACGAAACCCGCGGTGACATCCAGGAAGCGATCGACATGACCTACTACATGGCTGGCGAAGGCCGCCGCATGTTTGGTCAGACGACGCCATCCAAGATGCGTAACAAGTTCCAGATGTCGGTCCGGAAGCCGCACGGCGTAGTCGGTCTGATCACCCCATGGAACTTCCCGATGGCGATCCCGTCGTGGAAGATGATGCCGGCGATCGTCGCCGGGAACACGGTCGTGCTTAAGCCGGCCACGTTCACCCCCAAGTTGTCGATCCGCCTGGTCGAGGTCCTGGAAGAAGCAGGACTGCCGGAAGGTGTGGTTAACATCGTCCTCGGCAGTGGCTCAAAGGTCGGCGATCCGCTGCTCAACCATCCTGATGTGCCCGTCATCTCGTTCACCGGCTCAACCGAGACTGGCAAAACGGTGGCGATGGCTGCTGCCCGGCACAACAAGCGCCTGACGCTGGAGATGGGTGGCAAGAATGCGGTCATCGTCATGGACGACGCCAATCTTGACCTCGCGGTCGATGGCATCCTCTGGGGCGCGTTCGGGACCACCGGCCAGCGCTGCACCGCGACCAGCCGCGTTGTAGTGCAAACGGCGGTTCAGTCCGAGTTGGCCGAACGGCTGGCGTCACGAGTTGGCGAGCTGAAGATCGGCAACGGGCTGGACAGCGGCGTGCAGGTCGGACCACTCGTCAGTGCCGGCCAACTGGAAACGGTCCACGGCTACGTGGACGTTGGGCTCAAGGATGGCGCCGAACTCATTGCCGGTGGGCACATCGCCGTGGATGGCGCCTTGGCGAACGGCCACTTCCACGAGCCTACCATCTTCAACAATGTCATGCCGTCCATGCGGATCGCACAGGAAGAAATATTCGGCCCGGTGGTGTCCCTGCTGCCGGTCGATTCGCTCGAAGCGGCCATCGAGGTCGTGAACGGCGTCGAGTATGGGTTATCGGCGGCCATCTTCACCCAGGACATGAACAACGCCTTCCGTGCGATGCAGGACATCTTCACCGGTATCCTCTACATCAACGCGGGCACGACCGGTGCCGAGATCCACCTGCCGTTCGGCGGAACCAAGGGCACGGGGAACGGTCACCGCGAGGCCGGGACGGCCGCCATCGATTTCTACGCTGAGTGGCAGAGCATTTACGTCGACTACAGCGGCAAACTCCAGCGCGCGCAGATCGACCCGGTGGGGTAATGGAAAGTTGAGTCTGTCCAACGCCTTGGGCTTGACTTTGCTCTTTCGTAGTCCGTCACCCTGGATGTTTCGCCAACCCTGATCTGTCATGTCGAGCGCCAGCGAGACATCTCCCGGCGAAGCCGGTACACGTTTCGCGAACCCTTCCGTGCCGCTAACCTCCATACCGCTACGCGGGGGATTTCTCGCAGACTCGAAATGACGAAAGGGACCCGCCTGGACGACTGGTCTACCTCGATTTCTGGATCGAAATCAACTGATCCGGTACGTCCTGGTTCATGTTGCCGGAGCGGTACCCTTCGAGGTCCATCGTCACGAACCGGTACCCCGCGGATTTGACGGCTGCGACGACGGCTTCGCGGTGCGCGAAGGCCCGGTCGAGATCGCGCCCGGCGAACTCGAGCCGGGCCACGTTGCCATGGTGACGGAGCCTGAATCCATTGAAGCCGAGCGCCTTGATGCCAGATTCCGCCGAGGCCACTTGTTGCAGTTTCTCGACGGTGATTTTGTCGCCGTACGCGAAGCGGGACGAAAGGCACGCGACCGCGGGTTTGTCCGCTGTCCGAAGTCCAAACCTCGCCGACAGGTCCCGAATCTCCTGCTTGGTAAGGCCGACTTCCTGAAGCGGCGAACGCACGCCCAATTCGCGTGCCGCGCGTAGGCCCGGCCGGAAGTCGTCGAGGTCGTCAGCATTCGAACCGTCGACCACGTTCGCCAGCTCGCGCTCGGCGGCAAACTCGCTCAGCCGCCCGTAGAGTTCCTGCTTGCAGAAGAAGCACCTCTGGTGCGTGTTGTCGGCATACCGGGTGTCGGTGAGCTCCATGGTCTGCAACAGGACGTACTCGACGCCCATCTCGTTCGCCAGCGATCGCGCCTCGACCATTTCTTCGGGGGCATACGTTTCCGAGAGCCCGCTGGCCGCAACGCATCGATCGCCGAGTTCCTCGTGAGCCACTTTCAGCAACAGAGTGCTATCGACGCCGCCCGAGAACGCGACGACGACAGACCCCATCTCCTTCAGGATCGATCTCAAGGCGTCCAGCTTTTGGGATGTCGTAGTGTCAGATTCGATGAGGGCTTGTAGTTCAGGCATTGATACTCCGGGATGCAGGCGGAACGCACGATGCGTCGATGCTACCACCGATACGTGCAGGATGGCGCGCGGCCTGGCCCGTTGTAGAATGAACTGGACGGACGAGACGGACGGGTACAACTACCCGTACCGGCATCTCCTGTTGCGCGACAAACGATTCCAGCGAAGGGATCCCAGCCTTGACCCTTTCCCATATCACCACCGATCTTATTCAGCACGAGGCGGTCCGCCAAGCGCTCGAGGTTGTCCGGAACGGGGCTCCGGCGAATATTGCCGACTTCCCGGATGCCGCCGGACCCGCCCTCGCATCGGCGTTGATTCGTGAGCTGGGGTCTTCCTCCCTTATCGTGACCACACGCCAGGATCGCGCCGACTACCTGTCGATCGCACTCGCCGAGTACCTTGGCAGCGATTACGACGTGGCGGTGTGGAACGCCCCGGACGCCCTGCCCTACGAACAGTTGCCCAACGACCTTGAAGCCGGGGTTCGCCGCGTCCAGCTGCTGCACGGCATGCGGTCCCGCGATACCAACCAGCGTGTCTGGGTCACGCCGGTGAATGGTCTCATGCAGTTCCTTGCTCCCCCGTCTGCAATGGCCGAAATGACCCTTACCCTGCGCCTGGCATCCCGACAGTCGGTCGACGACCTGCACGCCTGGGCCACCAGGGTCGGCTACGAAACCTCGCCGATCGTGCAGGAACCGGGCACGATCGCCCGGCGCGGCGGCATCGTTGACGTCTTTCCCCCCGGCGCCGAGCAACCTGTGCGATTCGATTTCTTCGGTGACGACATCGAAAGCATTCGGACCTTCGACCCGCATACGCAGCGATCAATCGAACGACTCAAGCGTGTCACGTTGCTGCCCACGTCCGAGTTGCCTGTCTGGAGGTTGCCGGAGATTGCGGACGCCATCGCCCAGCTCGACATCTCCACCTTGCGGGATGAGGTCGCCAACGATTGGGGCCGTCGTCTCGATCACATGCGGAGCGGATCTGTTGGCGACTCCATCGATCTCTTCGCCGGGTATCTCGTTCCCGAAAAGACCACGCTGCTTGACTATTTGCCTGCCGAAACCGTCGTCATCCTCGATCAGCCGGACTCCATCGCGCTGGTCGCGAAACAGATCGAGCACCAGGCTCGGGACCTGTCCCGGACGTTCCGTGACAGCGGGGAATTGCCGAAGGGGCTGAAGCTCCCGTTTACCCCGTCAGCCCGCGTGTTAACCGCGCTTGATGACGCAGCCAGGATCAAGCTGGGCGCGAGCCAGGCGGACGACGCCAGCGCGATCTCCGCAGCCTCGATCGTCGATCCTCAACTCTTCTCGGGAAACCTGTCGTCGTTGACAACGACCCTCGCCGACCAGCTGGCCGACGATTGGGCGATCGCCCTCGCCACCGACCAGGTCGATCGTTTGACCGACATCGTCGAGGAGAAGGGGGTGTATCCGCGGCGGATCAAGCATGGGCCGGGTCAACAGTTGGCGGCGCTGTTGCCCGGTACGGTCGAAATTCAACCGTCAGACCTTATGTCTGGTTGGCTGTGGCCGGAGGGCAAGCTGGCGGTTTGGACCGACCTTGAAATGTTCGGTTTCCGGAAGCAGGCGCGCCGGACTGGCAAGCGCACCACCAGCGAACGCCGCACCTTTGCCCAAAGCCTCAATCCTGGCGAACACGTAGTCCATATCGACCATGGCATCGCCCGCTTCACCGGACTCGTTCGCATGGAGACGCAGGGGATCGAGCGCGAGTACTTGCTGCTCGAGTACGAGCGCGGCGACAAGCTCTACGTCCCGGTCGATCAGAGCGATCGCGTTTCGCGTTATAGCGGTGGAGGCCTTTCGCCCGCGCTGAACCGGCTTGGTTCCGGGGAATGGGTTCGCGTCAAGCAAAAGGTCCGGCGTGCGGTCCGCGAAATGGCATTCGAACTCATCCAGCTCTACGCCTACCGTGAAGCGGGCAAGGGCATCACCTATCCACCAAACTCACGCTGGGATCTCGAGCTTGCCGAATCATTCCCCTACACCGAAACCATCGACCAGGCCAAAGCGATCGATGCCGTGACCGATGACATGGAGTCGTTCAAACCAATGGACCGGCTCGTCTGCGGTGATGTCGGGTTCGGCAAAACGGAAATCGCGATACGCGCCGCGTTCAAGGCTGTCAACGCCGGCCGCCAGGTGGCGGTGCTTGTTCCGACCACGGTGCTGGCGCTCCAGCACTTTACGACCTTCCGGGATCGGCTCGGTGCGTTCCCGGTCCGAATCGAGATGCTTTCGCGGCTGCGCTCGAAAAAGGAACAGGAGGCGGTCCTGGATGGTCTCCGGGATGGCGCAGTCGACATCGTGATCGGCACGCATCGCCTGGTCCAGAAAGACATTGCGTTCAAGAATCTTGGATTGGCGGTCGTTGACGAAGAGCAACGCTTCGGCGTCCGGCACAAGGAGTTCCTGAAGCAGTTGCGGACTGAAGTCGACGTCCTCACGATGTCGGCCACGCCTATTCCGCGCACATTGCACCTGTCACTGTCGGGCATTCGCGATATCAGCATGATCGAAACCGCGCCCCAGTCCCGGCTGCCGATTCGGACCTTCGTCACGCCGTTCACCGATCAGCTGGTGCGGGAGGTGATCCTGCGTGAGCTGGATCGTGGCGGTCAGATTTTCGTTGTCCACAACCGGGTCCACGACATCGATCACCTCGCTGACCGGCTCCGCAAGATTGTGCCGGAAGCACGGTTCGGGATCGGGCACGGGCAGATGGACGAGCACGTTCTCGAGGAAGTGATGCTCGGTTTCGTGCGGCGGGATTTCGATGTGTTGATCGCAACAACGATCATCGAGTCCGGGGTTGATATCCCCAACGTCAACACGATCATCATCGACAACGCGGACACACTGGGCCTGACCCAGCTCTACCAGCTACGGGGTCGCGTCGGCCGGAGTCACCATCGAGCCTACGCCTACCTGCTCCACCAGCCCCACAAATCGTTGAGCGTGGATGCGATGGAACGGCTGGAAACGATTCAGGAGGCGACCGAACTTGGGGCGGGCCTGCGTGTCGCCATGCGCGACCTTGAAATCCGTGGCGCCGGGAACATGCTGGGCGCGGAACAAAGTGGACACATCGCGACTGTTGGCTACGAGCTATATGTCCGGCTGCTCAGCCAGGCCATCGAGGAAGTCAGATCGGGCGCGCCAGCGTTGGAGCAGGGGCCAGTCACGCTGGACCTTCCGGTCACTGCCCTCATCCCCGAAGATTACGTTTCCGACACAGAGCTCCGGCTCAATCTCTACCGGCAGATTGCAGGGGTCACGACCCTGACGCAGACGGCGGAGCTCGAAGAGGAACTGCGCGACCGGTTCGGTGACTTTCCCGAAGAGGTCGAGCACCTGTTCGCGCTCATCTCCTTGCGCATCCGCGCCTCTGCCCTCGGAGTCGACTCGGTAGTCGAGCGCGATCGTGAGATCGTCGTCCGGCCGATCCAGACAAGCCTGGTCGATCGGTCGCGCCTCGAACGTTCATTTGGCCATGCGATCCGGATCACGCCCAACTCACTCCGGCTCAGGGTAACGGAGCTCACCATGCCGTGGCAGGATGCGCTCGACATCGTGATTTCCGAGGCCGAGCGCACGATGGACACCGTCAGCCTCGTTGCGGACTGAGGATCACATCCTTACACCACCGTCATGTCAAGCGAAAGCTCGGAATGACGGTGGCGGAAAGGTGTTGCGGTGTCGTGCATGCTATACCAGAAGCTCCACATCAGCCCTGCCGCAGATGGGCCACGGTGGCGCCCTCGCCCCCCTCATTGGAGCCAGCGGCGGCGCTGCGTTCCACGACTGGATGCCCGCGAAGCTCGTCCCGTACCACCTGCCGGAGTGCCCCTGTGCCCTTTCCATGGATGATCCGGACCCAGGGAAGTCCCGAAAGGTATGCATCGTGGATGTAGCGGTCCAGAATCGGCGAAATCTCTTCGGCCCGGTAGCCGCGAAGATCAATCTCGATCGATACGCTCTCAACCGCCGCGGCGGGAACTGCCCGCCGCGACGCAGGCTCCTGCCGCGCCCGCCCAATACGTTCGAGATCACTTACCGGCTGCCTGAGCTTGAGCGAGCCCATCTGGATTTCCGCTTCCGTGCCGTCAACCGCGATGACTTCACCTTTCATATCGAGCGAGAGGATATTTACCAGATCACCGGGTCGAAGCGGCCTCCGGGACTGGGTTGCCGGAATCGCTGGCGTGGTCTTCTTGCGTCGCTGCGCAAGTCGAATCTCGCGCTCGGCCGTCTCCACTGCCTCTGACGACGCGGCCCGCTCGGGTCTTACTGCGGGTGTTTGCCGTTGCGTTCGCTCCAATTCGCGGATCGCCTCACGTGCCGTTGCGAGTTCGGCCGCGACCTCGGCGATCGCTTCCTCCCGGGCGGTGAGGCGAATCTGGTCGGCTTCGCGGATCGACTGCGCGGCCCGCCGCCGGAGCGAACGCGTCTCTTCCTCTGTCTGCTGGGCCGCCCGCAGTTGCTCGGTGATATCGTCTCGCCGCTGCCGGATCTGTTCGATAAGTTGCTCGGTGCGGCCGTCACCTGGATCGAGGAGTTGACGTGCTTCTTCCACGATGGCGGACGGCATGCCCAGCCGGCTGGCGATCGATAGCGCATTCGAGCGTCCGGGAATTCCCACCATCAGCCGGAAGGTCGGCGAGAGCGTCGCGATGTCGAATTCTACACTTGCGTTTTCGACGCCCGGGGTGGCATAGGCAAACGCTTTGACTTCGGAATAGTGAGTGGTGGCCATGACAAGCGCATTGCGCTGGAGCAGGGCGCCCATCAATGACCGGGCCAGGGCCGAACCCTCCTGGGGGTCGGTGCCAGCGCCCACTTCATCGAGCAGAACCAGGCTGTCTGGTGAGACGTGATCCAGCATCCTTACGATGTTCGTGATGTGGGACGAGAATGTCGAGAGGCTTTGCTCGATGCTTTGCTCGTCCCCGATATCCACGAACACCGCCGAAAAGACGCTGGTCACCGACGTGTCGTCCGCTGGAATGAACAGCCCGGTTTGGGCCATCAGGGTCAGGAGCCCTACGGTCTTGAGGGCAACGGTCTTGCCGCCAGTGTTCGGCCCCGTAATCAGCAGGACGCGAAAATCATCGCCTAGCTCCAGGCTGATTGGCACGACCTTTGTCGGATCGAGTAGCGGGTGGCGCGCATTGACCAGCCGGATCCGGTGGGTTGGATGGCCGCGAGCATCGCGTTGGCGGCCCGCGTTGGCGTCAGGCTCGTAGAGTTGAGGCCGATTGGCCTCCATCGCGGCTGCCAGACGCGCCTTGGCGAGAGCCAGATCGATCGCCGTGACGGCCTCGATCAGGCGATCGACCGCGTCTCGCTGGTCGCCCACCTTCCCGCTCAGCATGTCGAGAATGCGCTCGACCTCATGCGTCTCCGCCAGCTGCTGTTCGCGCCATCGGTTGTTGAGTTCGACAACGTCGAACGGTTCCATGAACAGCGTGTGCCCGCTGGCCGAGGTGTCGTGCACGATGCCACGGATAAGTGACCGCGCTTCGGACCGGACCGGGATGACGTAGCGGCCGTCACGAATAGTGATGATATTTTCCTGGAGGGCCGATCCATACCGGCCACCGCTGACGAAGCTGTTGAGGCGGTCCATCAGGCGATTGTGCGCGATGCGAACTGCTTTCCGAAGCCGCGAAAGCTCCTGGCTGGCACTGTCGAGGACATCACCACGGGGGCCGATCGATCGCGTCAGGTCGGATTCAAGCGGCGAGAAATTGTCAATCGCTTCGGCGAACTCGAGCAGGTTGGGGAAGCGCACTTGCACATCCGGCATTCGGGTAAACGTTCGCTTGACCTCTCGACCGGATCGCAGCGTGTCAAGGATCTGAAGCAATTCATGTGGGGTCAACCGACCGCCCTTGTCCGCCTTCTCGACTTCGGCCCGGATGTCCCGGGCGCCACCGACCGTGAACTCGGGAAAGCCGGTCCAGAAATCGGTCGCCTCGGCGGTAACGTCGAGCAGGTACCGCACAATCTTCCGATCCCGGCTCGGCCCGATCTCCCGGGCCCGTTCGGCCGCGACGCTGTAGTTACAATGCGTTGACAAACGGCGAAGGATTTCGCCGAATTCGAGTTTCGTGAGGACATCGGATGTAGACACGGGACAATTGCCTCGCTGGATGCTGCTCTGGTATTTCGGTTGTCAGCGTACAAGGTGCCGTTGGCGACGAATTAACGTGCGAGACCTTGTTGACACGAACAAGTGTTCGACATTATAATCGGTTGAAGTAATGATACCCGGGAGGCCCGCTCGTTCCGGGTACTGTGTCAACCAAAGGAACTCGGATGAAAACCCTTTCCCAGCGTCAGCAGGATATTCTGGAATTCATTGGCGCCTTCCTCGATGCGAACGACTATCCCCCCACCATACGGGATATTCAGCAGGAGTTGGGGATTTCGTCGACGAGTGTTGTCGATTACAACCT
>JALZMD010000119.1 GCA_030858375.1 Chloroflexota bacterium | reverse complement strand
ACGGCGGACTTGAGCAGCCAGCGATACGTCGTCTCGTATTCATCGATGGACACAGCGCCCTGGCCCGCACTGTCGAACGAACGCCAGACATCGTTGATGCCGATCTTGACAATCAGCCAGTCCGGGTTTTCATCGAGCACGTCGGCTTGCCAGCGCGCATGGAGGTGACGCACGGTATCGCCGCCGATGCCACGGTTCTCGAACGTCAGGTCCAGTTCCGGGTAGCGCCCGACGACGAATGCCCGCACCAGGCTCACGTAGCCATTACCATACGGGGCGTTGGCATCGCGGCGCCCACAGTCCGTGATACTGTCGCCAATGAAAACGATCTTTTGACCATGCTCAAACACCATCCGGCGATTTCCCCTTTGTTTTCCAAGTGTAAAGTCCCGCCGATCCAACCGGAACCTGCCCAAGCCATCGTAGCAGCAGCACCGGCGAGGCGCACCGGTGCGTTGAACGGTACGGTGGCTATCGCCTATCCTCTCTTTATGGCAACACTTTCCCCGCGCACGATCGGGACGATCCATGTGGAAGGCACGGCCTTGAGTGCGTCCAACGTTCGCTCACTCACGTATAACCGGGTAAGTCGTCCCCTGTTCCCGCTCGATGCGTTGAGCGATCGGTTCGCCATGCGCGACAATCAGGAATGCGTGCATGTCTGACCGGAAAGACCAGGGATCCCGCTGGAGCAGCGCCCGCGAACGTGAGGAACGGGACAAACAGCGCAAGGCCCAGCGTGAGGAAGCGAAGCGGACCCGGCTGGAGCGCGAGGCCAATACACAATCGGCGAGCTCCTCGTTTTCGGATTCGAGCCAGCGCCGCCTGACCGAGGATGAACGGCGCACGATCAGCGAATATCGCTTCCCCAGCGCCTCGGAGCGAGGAAAATCCGGCTCCGAAACATCTGCGGCGCCCATACCCCCGATACCGGCAAAGCAGGCGACAGCGTCGAGCCTGAGCCCTGGTGGCTCGGGCGAGACATCGTCATCCGGTGTCAGCACCCGGTGGCGCGACAGCGTCACCCATGTGGCGGCGGGGGGCGCCGGTGGTCCTGGCTTGCCCGACCTCCCGGGTGATGGCGGTGGATCCGGAGGAAAACGCCCCGGTAGCGGGCGGCTGTTGATCTTCGGGATCGGTCTGTTCGCGGTTATGGCGCTCGTGGCCTTCCTGCCGTTTGGGCCTCTTGGCGACGATGACGAGCGTACCGTGCCGACGCCGAGCGCCCCGTTGCCCACAATCGTGGGGCCCGGTGCCGGAGACGACCCCGAAACGGATGAAGCTGCCGAGCCAGCCGAGCAGCCTGTCGCCGGTGACGGCCAGGCGATTGTTTGCCTCGATCCCGGTCACGGCGGCTGGGACACCGGCTGGAACAGGACCGACCAGGGTGACGATCCATACAGCTCGCCGATCGTGACCGAAGCCGAGATCAACCTCGGCATGGCGTACATGCTGAAAGCGGAACTTGAGGTTCAGGGAATATTCGTCGTACTGACCCGGCCATCGGGCGCGGCGGTAAACATGTTCGACCAGGACGTCAACGGTGATGGCGAGACGCGGCTCGAGGCAGAAAACCCCGAACAGGCCGGTGACCGCGACGAGTTGCAGGCCAGGATCAATGTCTGTAACGAGGCCAGCGCCGATGTGTTGATTTCCATGCACATCAATGGCTTCGACAACCGCGATGTCCGTGGCTACGAGATGTTCTATACGGCGGAGCGCGACTTCGGGGAGCAGAACGAAGTTCTGGGGAACGCGATGTATCGTCAGCTCGACACCGCATTGCGGGAAACCGAGATGTCAGGACTAGGACGCGACGTTCTCCCTGACACGGCGGCCGATAACGAGACGCACGAGTTTGGCACCGCCGAGCACTACCTCATGACCGGTCCGGCGGTTGATTCGATCTCGATCGAGCCGAGCCTGATGCCGGGCCTGATCGTGGAAGCGGCCTTCCTCTCCAACGACCTGGATGCGGTTTGGATGGTCCAGCCGGAAAACCAGATGATCGTGGTCCAGGCCTATGCCCGCGGCATCGCCGACTACTTCGAGGCGTATCCGCCAGCGTAGGGGAACCGACCGCGTGTCAGCCGTATCATCAGGCTTCGTACGGGCGGGGCTGGTTCGACCTGCCTGATACCCCTCGCCGGACCAGGACCTGGTCGATCCTGTCGTCCGCCCGCCTCGCGAGGGCAACGACTCGGCTTGCTCACAGCGATGGGCCAAGGCGGCGTTCCAGGCATTGCGCCCACTTTTCGGAACGTCGCCGGGCGTCGCTCGTTTAGACTGGTAACAAGAATGTTCGCCACGACCAGACAGGATCCACACCGGTGAGCTCAAACCAGACAGACGGGCTGCGCCAGCTCCAGACTATCTCCGACGCACTCCAGCTCGCCCGCACTACCCGTCGCACCCTCATCCGGGCCGGAGGGGCTACTGCCGGCGCGATCGCCCTTGACGCGGCGCCGGCAATCGCTACCGCAAGGCCGGACGATAC
>JALZMD010000113.1 GCA_030858375.1 Chloroflexota bacterium | reverse complement strand
CGCCGAGGTCGCTGACGATCCGGGGCAGGGCGACACCGACGATGCTCTGGTCCAGCGCGGCGAGGAACATGCCCGCCATCAACCCGGTCAGGACCACGAGAATTTGCTGGTGCGAGAGGTAGGAGTTTCCCTCGGAGCTTGGCATCGCCGGTGTGGTGGAGCGCTGATCGGTCATCGCAAATCAAATTCCTGTTGTGAAGATTGCCCCTGGGCACCGGCCGGTTCGCTGGCAATCACACGTGACAACCGGCACCTATGCGGAATATGTATTCCGCAAGTCGGATGCTAGGGTACCACTCCAGCACCGTCAATGCGATTCCTGCCCGATCGGGTAGTCTTCGCCTGCCCAGGATAAGTCGCTGCTGATGCGGAGGACCGATTCCGGTTATCATCATGTTGATATCAGGCATTCGTGACGTGGATACAAGATGGTCAGTCCGCAACAACACCGTGAAAGAACCGTGGTGAAGCGATCCGACGCCCGGCTCAACCGGCAGCGTATCCTCGATGCGGCGAAGCAGGTCTTCGCCGAACAGGGAGTGACTGCCGAAATGAAGGACATCGCCGACGTGGCGGGGCTGGGCGTTGGCACGATCTACCGCAATTTTCCAGGCAAGGATGACTTGCTCATCGACTTGTGCCGCGGCCTGGCTGGCGAAATCGCCGCTGGATTGAGCGAGGGCGAAGACGAGGACGACCCTCTGGCCGGTATTCGTGTCGGCATGCGCAACATGTATGCGATCGCCGGCAACTATGGCTGGCTGATGCACGCCAAGATCAACCAGCAATTGCCACCGGAAGTGCAGAAGACATTGCGGCCACCGCATCTCGACGCCCGCTACCAGGCGGTGCTGCGGATGGTCGCCCGCGCCAAGGAATTGGGGCAGATCCGTGGCGATGTTGACTCCACCGTGCTGATGACCCTGCTCTTCTCCACGATCTGGCCTTTGCTCCACAACCCGGCCGGTGAGCTCCGGACTGGCGAAGAACTGGCCGCCGCCGTCCTCGATATCGTTCTCAACGGCGCGGCGGTGCCGGCACCGATCATTGATCCGGTTGACGCTCCCGTGGCGCAGGCAGTCGGTGGTTGACCACCTTGCCGGGACCGGTCGGCCGGGGCACCGATTCCCAGCCAACTCCCAGCAACTTCCAATACGTCCCTTGATCCTGGCCCTCTATCGTTACTGCTGTCGGATCTTCCGACGCAGCCAGGAGCCGAGCATGATCCGCGATTCCCCCATTCCCGGTTCCCCACTGCGCCAGCTTCTCAGCGGCATGTCCCTCATGACTCGGCCCTGCCGCTGCTGGGCACGATGACCACCACCCTGGCGCTGGCAATCGCTATCATCATGCTCACGGCATCAGGCATGCTGGGCAGCCTGATGGCAGCCACCTTTCTCGTTTCGTATCGAGGGGCACCCGTTCGTTTCTATCCAACTCCACCACCGAAGCGAGGTCTACCATGATTTTCCAGGCAGAACTCAATCGACGCCGGATGGTCGCCGGCATCGCCGGGGCGACCATCGCCCCACTCGCCGTGGGGAGTGCCGTGCTGACGCAGGACACGACGTCTACCCCGGCGTCATCGAACCTGTCATCGTGCCTGCTTGCGCCGGAGATGACCGAAGGGCCATATTATCTGGACGACATGCTGGTTCGCCAGGAGATTACCGACGGCAAGGCGGGCGTGCCGCTCGACCTGACGATGACGGTGGTCGATGCCAAAACCTGCGCGCCGATCACCAACGCGGCGGTCGAGATCTGGCACTGCGACGCCAACGGATTCTATTCCGGCTTCGTCGACAACAGTCCCGGCGGCCAGGCCGGAGATGCCGGCTACGTCGAGGATGGCTCGGACGCTGGGACGTTCCTGCGCGGTATCCAGCTGAGCGACGACGCCGGCATCGTGACCTTCAATACCGTCTATCCCGGTTGGTACGGCGGACGCGCGATCCACATCCACCTGTCGGTCCACCTCGGTGGCGAGACCGAAGATGGGAGCTACGAAGGCGGCGTGACGGCCCACACCGGGCAGATCGGCTTTACCGACGAGATCACTGACCTCGTGGCTGGGATCGAGCCCTACGCCAGCCGGACTTCGACCTTCGTGCTCGCCTCCGAAGATGGCATCCTCGCGCCGCATCTCGATGATGAAAGCGTGTTCGTGACCCTGGAACAGGTCAACCCGGACGTGGTCGAGGAAGGATTCACCGGCACGATCCTGCTCGGCATCGACCAGGCATAGATGCGAAAGATCACCCGCCCATCCAACCGGTCTTTCCGTACTTCCTGCCTCGACGTCACGGCTACACTTGGTCCTGTGCCAACGTGGGCCCCAGCGCTGGACAATTGTGTCCATCGCGATGGCCGTTTCGCATCCGCAACGGCCAACAGTGGCCCGACCCGGAATGTCCACCATCCTCAAGATCCAGGGCAGGAAAGGTTCAGGCGTTTTCCATGACTGATAACGGAACTGGCGTTCTCACGCAGGAGCAGGTGCTCAACGCGCTTCGAGGCGTTTCCGAGCCAGCCACGGGCCGCGGGCTGGTCGATCTCAAACTGATTCCTGAGGT
>JALZMD010000112.1 GCA_030858375.1 Chloroflexota bacterium | reverse complement strand
TGAACCACCTTGGAACTGCCATCCACATAGGGAGCGACCGTCTCGAAACCGACATAGGCCCCACCTTCGCCATCGAGCGCGACGCCGGTGGGAACCAGGTGACCTTCGGAAAGATCAGCTACCAGTTCGATCTCGCCCCCCGGCAACACCGTGAGCAACATCCCGCCCACAGCTTCCGATACCCACAGGCGATCTTCTCCGGCTTCCAGGTCGAACCACGATCCATTGGGATCGTAATCGGGCGGAATGAAGGCCGTCGGATTGGCCTGCATCCAGGCGCCCAGGTCAGCAACCAACTCCCAGGTCCCGTCGTCCTGCACCCGATAGATACCATTGGGCGACTCAGGTTGCCCCCAGCTTTCGCTGCCACCGCCGCTCAGGGCATAGAGTTCACCATCGAGGATCGCGAGGTCCATCACGCCCCAGACCCAACCAGCGTCGCTCCAGAACCCTGAGGGCAAGCCTTCGGCCATCGGTACCGCACAGCCATCGACTACCGTGGCGATGCTGCTGGTCTTGCCGCTGAAGAACGGTGCCGGAGTTCCTTCGAATGAAACCTGGGTTTCGCCACCGACCCCGGCGAGGGCGAGATACAGTTCACCATCCGCACCCCACGTGAACCCGCGTGGATTGGTAAGGCCGTTCACCACCACCTCCACTCCCGCGGTGTCGCCTGCAACCGGGGAGGCATCTTGAGCGGATATCGACGAAGGCGCACCGAAAACGACCGTCAGCAAACAGACGCACACGAGCCGGGATATCGACTTGTGAACCATAGCCGAACTCCTCTTCACGTAATCTGCGTACATGCAACGTTACAAAGGCGATAGAAGCAATGTCCCAAGTGTCCCGGAGAAGCCCAATATACATCCGCATTTTCACAAGTCAATACGAATTTTCCTTAAATCCAAATAATGCTTATTGAGTAGAGCGTGTCACTTGGCAGGAATGGCAGGAATACTTGACTAATCCCTTTAAACGTACCGAAATGACGCTTTCTATCCCGGAATCTCCGCAATCCAGGCCTACCGCACAAACCTCAAAAGCCAGGAACCAGTGGTATCGAAGTCCATCACTGCCGAAGCATGGTGATCACGTCCTGCGTGATCTTGACCGACACCCCCAACCCAATCTCCACGACGCGTGGACGATCCTTGACGCTTGCCACCCGCAACACCTCGTCAACACGGTTCAGGGACACCTCAAGTCCGGCCGGAGCATTTCCCGTGATCCAGAATTGGAGGACACGGCGGCGGATCGCGAGGGGAAGATCGATCACCCACAGCCGGTCGAGTTCGCCGCCCTGTCCAGCGCCCCCCAACGCGGCGCGCGCCTGCCGGTCGAGTTCATCACTGTCCGTCGCTACAAGCCCGGCGAACCGGGCGAGATTGCGCATCGCGCCAGGGACCACTCGGTCCAACACTGGCAGCACGTCGTGCCGGATTGCATTTCGCCGGTACGACACATCATCGTTACTCACGTCTTCAACGATGGAAAACCTCAAGGACTCAGCGTAAGTCCGCACATCGTCGGCCGATTCGCCGAGAAGCGGACGCCAGACGTGCAGTTTCTGGCTATCTCGACGCACCGGATCTCCGGCCCACCACGGCACCGTGATCGTCGTCACCGGTCGCATTCCCGATGCGCCCCGGATACCGGAACCGCGCAGCAAGTGCAGCAACACCGTTTCGGCCTGGTCGCGCTGATGGTGGGCCAGCGCCACGACATCGGCGCCAACTTCCGCCACGGTTTCCGCGAATATCCGGTAGCGTTCGCGCCGCATCGTTTCCTCCCGCCCCACACCGGCATGCCGATTGAGGGAATCCACCGGGACGATCCGGACCTCCAGTTCGACTCCGAGCGAATCAGCGACGGAACGGACCGCCTCCGCGTCGGTGGACGACTCATCGCGCACACCATGATCGACATGGACGGCCCGCACCTCGAACCCTTCGTGCCGGCCGAGGTCGGCGAGCAGGCTCAGCAATGCGAGCGAATCAGCGCCACCCGAGAAGCCCACGAGGACGCGCGCCGGCCGTCCTTCCCCCAGCTCCAGGTACGAACCACGAAGACGCTGAACGAGGCCATTCTCACGAGCTCTTCCGTGGACCCGCTGCTCCCCGGCGTCCTGGCCCAGCTGGAGTTCCTCGTCCTCGTACATCACGGTCCTTTACACAGAACTCGAACCTACGATCTGGCCCCGCTCGGCCGGGAGCGCCGTCCGGTGGAAACAGCAAAGCCCTCGCCGGTAGCGAGGGCTTTCAGGGTTGGTGCCGACGGGTGGAATCGAACCACCGGCCAAAGGCTTATGAGTCCTTTGCTCTGCCGCTGAGCTACGTCGGCGTATGTTCCGGGCGAAATGCTACCAAACGACGCAACTCCAGTCAAATCGCATGACGATATCCCAATGGTCCACACGGATCTATGCGCCGAACTCACCGATATCCGCCTTGACAGCCAATACTTTGATCTCTATAGTGACTTTCAACAAATCAAAACGTTCACGACCTCATCCAGAGGGGCAGAGGGACCGGCCCGCTGAAGCCCCAGCAACCCCCCACCATCGATCGTTGGGAAGGTGCTAAATCCGGCAGGAAATCCTGGACGATGAGGGTGTTTGAGTACTGCGATCCGTCGCAAATGTTCGACCCCCCATCCGAAAGATGAGGGGATTCTTGTAGTGCGCACATTCGTTGAAACACCACGACCACCCAAACCGCAACCAGCGCTCGACGTCAATACGACGCGCGACGCGTCCTGTTGTTGTACCCCCTGCGTCTGTACCCGGATCGATGGATACGAGCTCAACAACCGGGCAATGGATCCATCGATCACGAGCTACAACTCCTAAAGACCCTTTCTCTTCATCCGTAATCCAGGGTGATTCGCGAACGCGAGTGGTTCATTTCCGAACACTCGTGAATTCCGGCATGGTCACCCCACACGCGCGTTGGCCTGGGCCGCATCACTGGCCCGTCAATGACAGCGTGACCACGCATGGTCGCGGCAGTGGATATCCGGAACAGACAAACATCGAGGAGTTCGCATGGGCCGTTACGTTTTGGGTCGCTTGGCCGCCGCTATACCGACCTTGTTGCTCCTGACACTCGCCGCATTCCTGCTCAACAGCGCGGCACGAGGTGACCCGGCGGCCAATGCCTTGCGAGTGGGTGGGCAGGAGCCGACACCCGAGGCGATCGCTGCCTACCGCGAAACGCTCGGGCTCGACGATCCGCTGCCCGTGCGCTACATCAATTGGCTGGGCGATGCGGCGCAGGGAGATTTCGGCAAGTCGTACCTGGACCAGCGCGATGTCAGCGAAATTCTGGGAGAGCGCATCGGTCCAACGCTCCGGCTGGGCCTGGCCGCGTTCCTGTTCATGACCGTTCTTGGCGTCGGTTCGGGAATCATTTTCGGGCTCTTCGCAAACACCTGGATCGACTACGGCGGCCGGTTCACCAGCCTGCTCTTCGCTTCGGTGCCGTCGTTCTGGCTCGCCTTGCTGCTCATCACCTATGTGTCGGAGAAATGGAAACTGTTGCCCGTGGCCGGCTACGGCGGGATCGAGTACATGATCCTGCCCGTTCTTGCGCTTTCGCTGGGACCAGCCGCCAGCCTGATGCGATTCACCCGCTCGGCGATTATCGAAGTGTGGCGACAGGATTATGTCCGTACGGCGCGGGCGAAGGGCCTGGGCCAAACATTCCTTGTCCTTCGCCACGCCCTTCCAAACGCGCTCCTCCCGATCGTCACCCTGCTTGGCCTGCGATTCGGGCAGCTCCTCGCTGGCGCGATCGTCATCGAGTCGATCTTTGCCTGGCCCGGTATGGGGAGCGCGCTCATCAGCGCCATCTCTGGCCGTGACCTGCCGGTGATCGGCGCCTACGTGATGATTGCCGGATTGCTCTTCATCGT
>JALZMD010000110.1 GCA_030858375.1 Chloroflexota bacterium | reverse complement strand
GTGCCACGCATTGCCCGCCATCTCGCGTGCCACGAGCAGACCGTGCGCAAGTACCTGAAGGCCTTTCTGGCTGAGGGCGTCGCCGCCAGGTGGCCCCGCAGCCCATGCCACGCTGGCCGCGCACGGTGCCCACGGGGCGGCCGGGCCGGGGGTCCCCATGAGCGTGCCGACTCTGTCGCGGGCCAGCCGCCGCCTGGGCCTCACGCTCACAAAACGTCCTCCGGGCGAGTGAGCAGGATCCGGTCAAGCGCGCGGCCTGGTGGGACGCGCGCGATGGGGATGATCCGGCGGCGCTTGGCTTCGTCGACGAACGCGGGACCAATCTGGCGATGACGCCCCGCTCCGGCCGCGCGCCGCGCGGAGAGCGGGTGGTGGGGGTGGCCCTACGTCTGACCGGGGTCACGGCGGCGATGACGGTCGAAGGGGCGATGGATCGGGGCGCGTTCGACGCCTGCGTGGCCCTGGTCCTCGTCCCACGTTTACACGCCGGCCAGGTCGTGGTCTGGGACACCCTCCGTGTGCACACGAGCGACGACGCCCAGCGGCTGATCGAAGCGCGGGGCTGTCCGCTCCTGTGGCGGCCGCCCGCTTCCCCCGACGTCACCCCGATCGAGTAGGCGTTCAGCAAGCACAAGACCGCCTTGCGCCGGACTGGCGCCCGCACCCGGGAGGCGTTGGACGACGCCATCACCGCGGGTCTGGCAACGATCACGGCGGCGGACACACCCGGCTGGTTTGCCCATGGCGGCTACCCGATTCCAGCCCAACTCAGAGGAGAATCGCTCTAGGTCACTGCCGCCTCAATTGCCTCGCCGGCCGTCTTGCACCGGATGATCTCGATCCCGGACGGCACGTCGCCCATCGACTTTCGCGCTCCGTCCGGCACGATCATCCGCGTGAATCCGAGCCGGGCGGCTTCGCTGATCCGGCGGTCGAGCCGGTTCACTGACCGCAGCTCACCCGAAAGTCCAACCTCGCCGATTACTACCGCGTGCCGGTCGACCGGACGGTCCCTCAGGCTCGATGCAATACCAACCGCCACCGCTAGGTCGACCGCCGGTTCCATCACGCGCAGTCCCCCGACCACGTTGGCGTAGACATCCTGTGCACCTAGCGATAATCCCACCCGCTTCTGTAAGACAGCGACAAGCAACTGCAGCCGGCTCGTGTCGAGCCCATTCGCGCTCCGGCGTGGAAGCCCGAATGCCGTGGGTGTGGCCAGGGCCTGCGTTTCGACAAGGATCGGCCTGGTCCCCTCCATCGTTACCGCCACGACCGACCCGGGGGCAATTTCCGATCGCTCTTCGAGAAACACTTCCGATGGATTCTGAACTTCACGGAGCCCCACATCGGCCATCTCGAACACGCCCACCTCGTCGGTCGACCCAAAACGATTCTTGACCGCCCGCAGGATTCGGAACTGGTGAAATCGTTCGCCCTCCAGGTACAGCACTGCATCGACCATATGCTCCAACACCCGTGGCCCGGCAATTGTGCCCTCCTTGGTGACATGCCCGATCACGAACACCGGGATGTTGCGCGGTTTGGCCCACTGCATCAGGCGGCTGGTGCATTCCCTCACCTGCGACACGCTCCCCGCCGCCGAGGTGATGTCCTCCAGCATTACGGTCTGGATCGAATCGATCACCACCAGTGACGGCGTGATTCCCTCCATCGAGCCGAGGATCGTATCGAGATTGGTCTCGGAAAGGATCAGGATGTGGTCCGCTCGCACTTGAAGCCGGTCCGAGCGCAACTTGATTTGTTGCGCCGATTCCTCGGCCGAGACGTAGACCACCGGGTGAGCGTCATCGCCGAGCAATCCGGCTGCCTGCAAAATCAGGGTAGACTTGCCGATTCCCGGATCGCCGCCTACCAGCACAAGCGACCCCTTCACCAGCCCGCCACCGAGCACACGATTCAGTTCCCCGATCGGCACCGCAACCCGTTCCTCACCATCAAATGTCACGGCCGACAGTGGCTGCAAATCCGAGCGAGACCGCTGCCGGGGCGCCGACGGGTTCGATCGCTCCTCGATGGTTTCTACCATCGAATGCCACTCCCCGCACCCCGGACACTTTCCTAAGTACGCCGGGCTGATTGCCCCGCACTGCTGGCACACCCATGATGTGCGCGCCTTCGCCATATCCGCTACCTTCCATTCTTTGTCCGTATCGCTCTTGACCGCCCGGGGGAATTCCGTATGGGCGAACCCGATTCGACCGCTCATCGGATTTGGCCAACCTTCGTGTTGTCGAATCCGTTGTCCGACCGATGTGGGTCAGCACTCGACGACGCTTCTCGATACCCGCACCCCGACGTGAAAAAAGGACATGGGTGCTTGCACACCCACGCCCTTTCCACCTGCCGTCATTGCCCGTCTAGACGGCCGCAAGCTCGCGAACTTCTTCAAGTTTGAGCAGGTCGTCCTCGACGGTGACCCGAACGGTATGACCTGGCAGGAAGCGGCCAGTCAGGAGCCCTTCCGCCAACGGATCCTCGATCAGGTTCTGTATGATCCGGCGCAACGGCCGCGCACCGTAGGTGTGATCGTAGCCGCGGTCGCCCAGCAGGTCCTTCGCTTCGATGTCGATGTCGAGCGTGATATCCTGTTCGGCCAGTTGGGTCCGAACCCGGGCCATCTCCAGGTCCACGATCTGGCGGATCTGTTCCTGGCTGAGCGAGTGGAAGACGATCGTCGCGTCGATCCGGTTCAAAAACTCGGGCCGGAACGTCTGCTTCAGACGCGACATCACCTTGTCCTTCATCGCGTTGTATTCGCGGCTCTTGGCCTTCTCCTCGTTTTCCTGGGTCACGAACCCCATCGTCATGTTCTTGCTGATCTCCTCAGCGCCAACATTCGAGGTCATGATGATGATCGTGTTGCGGAAGTCGACCTTGCGGCCCTTGGCATCGGCCAGCGAGCCATCTTCCATGATCTGGAGCAGCATGTTGAACGCTTCCGGATGCGCCTTCTCGATCTCATCGAGCAGGATCACCGAGTACGACTTGCGTCGCACCGCTTCCGTCAGCTGACCACCTTCTTCATATCCAACGTAGCCCGGAGGCGCCCCAACCAGTCTCGCGACCGCGTGACGCTCCATGAACTCGGACATGTCGATCTTGATCAGGTGGTCTTCCGAGCCAAACATGAACTCGGCCAGCGCCTTGGCCAGTAGGCTCTTCCCGATGCCGGTCGGTCCCATGAAGATGAAGGACCCGATCGGCCGCCGCGGATCCTTGATCCCGGCTCGCGCCCGGCGAACCGCCTTCGAAACGGTCGCGATTGCCTCTTCCTGGCCCACGATCCGCTCGTGAAGGGCGTCCTCCATGTGCAAGAGCCGTTCGCTCTCTTCGCCAGCAATCCGGATCAGCGGAATACCGGTCCACATCGAGACGACTTCGGCGATGTCCTCTTCGGTGACGTACGTTTCGTCCGTCGCTTGCGAGTCCTTCAGGGCCTGTTCCTGGTTTTCGATTCGGTCCCGCAGCTTCCGCTCACGATCCCGGAGCTCGGCCGCAAGCTCGTAATCGCGTCCGTTGACCGCCGATTCCAGCTCGCGCTGCAACGATTGCAACCCGCCCATCGCCTCCTTGAGGCTTGGTGGCGCCGCCGATCGCTGCATCCGAACCCGGGAAGATGCCTCGTCGATCAGGTCGATCGCCTTGTCCGGCATGAACCGGTCGGTCACGTACCGTGCCGCCAGGTTGGCCGCCGCCTTGAGGGCATCGTCGCTGATCTTGAGTCCGTGGTGTTCTTCGTACAGGGCACGTACGCCTTCGAGGATCGAGATCGTCTCCTCGATCGAGGGCTCTCCCACCTGAACCGGCTGGAACCGCCGTTCGAGCGCCGCGTCCCTTTCGATGTATTTGCGGTACTCGTCGAGCGTCGTCGCCCCGATCGTCTGGAGCTCGCCGCGGGAAAGCGCTGGCTTCAGGATGTTGGCGGCATCGACCGCCCCTTCCGCCGCGCCGGCGCCGACCAGCGTGTGCAACTCGTCGATGAAGAGGATGCTCTTGGTTTCCTTGACCTCATTGACGATCTTCTTCAGCCGCTCTTCGAACTCGCCGCGGTACTTGGTGCCGGCCACCAGTGCACCGATGTCGAGTGCGACAAGCCGCTTGTTCTGCAACTGCTCCGGTACGTCGCCGGACACGATTCGTTGAGCCAGGCCCTCGACAATCGCGGTCTTGCCAACTCCTGGCTCACCAATCAGCGCCGGGTTGTTCTTGGTCCGCCGCGACAGGATCTGCATGACCCGGTCGATTTCCGTCTGCCGCCCGACGAGAGGGCCGAGTTTATCGAGCCGCGCCGCCTCGGTCAGATCGAACCCGAGCGCATCCATGTACGGTGTCTTGGTTTGCGACTTCGATTGCTGCTGGGCCGTGGCACTCTGACTCACAACCTGCATAACCTGGGCCCGAACCTTCTCCAGGTTAACCCCAAGGCTTTCGAGTACACCAGCTGCAATGCCTTCGCCCTCGCGAACGAGACCGAGCAGCAGGTGTTCCGTTCCTATGTAGTGATGGTTGAGGCGCCTTGCCTCGTCGACGGCGAGTTCGATGACTTTCTTGGCGCGAGGGGTCAGCCCAATCTCGCCCATGATCATTGTTTCGCCACGTCCAATGATGAACTCAACAGCCGAGCGCACTCGTGGAAGCTGGACTCCCATGTTGCTCAGCACTTTCGCAGCGACGCCATCGCCTTCGCGAACGAGACCCAAAAGCAGGTGTTCAGTGCCAATATAGTTGTGGTTGAACCTCTGGGCCTCTTCCTGGGCGAGCGTAAGGACCCTGCGAGCTCGATCGGTAAACTTGTCGAACTTCTCCGCCATCCGGGCTCCCCCATTCTTGATGAAAACTCGCTCACAAAATGTGGATCTGTTCTCATCGATCTGGTGATACATACGGTATACGTAAATTCGGGCGCGCCTGGACGTCCTGTAATCATTGTGCGACGGCGAGCACCTTTGTGCTACTCCCCAAACCTACTATGCACGACTTACTCCTTAAACGACAACGGCGACAGGTAGGTTTCCCCACCTGTCGCTGTCTGGTTTACCCTGCCGTCGAAGCGTTTCGACGTGTCGATCTACCCGTTGGACTTTTACTCTTTTTCGGGGGTCGGCTCCTCGACGGGGACGCCCTCGGACGACTCAACGCTCGGCTCGACAGCCTCGTCAACCTTCGGCTGATCAGCATCGGTCGACACGGTCTCCGCCGCCACTGGTGCGTCTGATTCGCCCGAATCCACTGGAACCTCGTCTGTTGCGGCCGCGGTGGTGTCTTCCGGTTCATCACTCACCTCCGCATCGTCCGGTGCTGCAACCTCGGTAACCGTGGGCGCATCGGCAGCGGTGTCACTACCCGGCTCCAGGTCGGCCTCCGCCTCCGTGACTCCAGCATCGTCTATGAGCGGGGCTGGCGTTTCCGGGCTCGACGATGCGTCATCATCGGCCGCCTTCGCTTTACGAGTCCGCTTTGGCTTGGTTTCCTCCACCGGTGCCGGCGCTTCTTCAATTAGCATGTCGTCAGACGTACCGGCTAGGGCAAAGGCCATCTCCATCGCCGACATGCCTTCACCCTCGAACGTCTGGGAGTCAGACGCACGCGGCTGGCGTGGTGCCGACTGACGAGCCTGGCGGCCAGAGGCAGCTGCCTCTTCGGCGCGCTGGCGCCGCTCCTCGAAGGCGGCTACCTGGTCAACCACGGTCGGCTGGGCTGCTTCGCGAACGGTTTCGGTGGCCGCATCAGACGAGCCGGCGCGCTCACCATCCTCGGAGCGTGGCTCGGCGAACTGGCCGGTCAGGCCCTCCGCTTCAAGTGCGTCCTTGATCTTCTGGACCAAGACGTCGCGCTCTTCGAGGATACCCTCGCCGAACACGCTCGTCAGTTCATCGTCCGGTGTATCAAGCGCGCGGCGAAGGCTGAGCCCCATTCGCCGTCGCTGGGGATCGATCCGGATAATGCGGAGCAAGAGATCCTGCCCCTCGCTGACAACCTGCTTCGGGTGCTGGATCCGCTCGTCGGCGAGCTCAGAGACGTGGATCAGGCCCTCGATGCCATCCTCGATCCGGGCAAAAGCCCCGAAGTTCGCGAGCTGGGTCACGGTACCGCGCACCAGCTTGCCCACTTCGTAGGAATTGGCAACCCGGCTCCAGGGCTCGGCCTGGGTCCGCTTGATCGAGAGCGCGATCTTCTTCTCCTGGGCATTGATGCCGAGGACATAGACATCGACCTCCTCACCAATCTTGAGCAACTCGCTCGGGTGGCGAACACGGCTCCAGGAGAGCTCGGAGAGATGGACGAGTCCATCGGCCCCGCCGATGTCGACAAAGGCGCCGAAGTCGCAGATGGAAGAAACACGGCCCTTGCGGACTTCGCCTTCCTTCAACTCCTCGATTAGCTTCTCCTTCATCACGTCACGGCGTTCCTGAATCGCCTGCCGCTCCGAAAGGATGAGCCGGTTCCGATGCCGGTTGATTTCAATAACCTTGAGTGGGAGCGAGGAACCAATCAGGCGCGCCATGTCGGCCTGCTTGCTGGACTCATCGCCACCCCGGATCTCGCTTACCTGCGAGGCCGGTACGAAGCCACGAACACCATCGAGATTGACCAGTAGACCACCCTTGTTGTAATTGGTGACCTCGGCTTCGATGACTTCGTTGCGCTCGTGAATCTCCTGCAGTTTCCGCCAGCTTTTTTCCTGGCGAGCGCGATCGATGCTGACAACCGGGTGACCTTCCGGGTTTTCGGGCTGGACCACGAAAACGAGGATGCTGTCACCGATTTCCAGCTTGTCCTTCTCCTCAGCTGAAAGACTCGAATACTCCTTGGCCGGCACGATACCTTCCGCCTTGGAACCGATGTCCACGAGAAGTTCGTCCCGGTCGAGATGCATAATGATCCCTTCCATGACATCCCCATATTTCAGGGTTTTGTAGTCATGGCTAGGATCGCTGAGGAATTGCTCCATGAGCGAAAGACCGTCGGCTAGCTCTTGCTCCTCCGCAGATTCTACCTGCGTGGCCACATCGCCACCGTTGTCTTGCTCACGAACGTCCGTACCGTCCATAGACCTACCTTAATAAAAAGACACACAGCAACCTCCGTCCCATCGAGATCGCGCCAATCGGCAGTCCCTTGGTGGAGGTTTGCCACAAGTATAAGCGAGGCGCGGTAGCGCCGCAACACGAGCATGTCGCATGGAGTTCGACGCTATCCCTACGTCGAAACGCTGGTTTACTTACGGCTCGTATGGGGGAACCGCCTACCGCATCGCCGCGCCGATCGCCTCCAGTGTCGCGTCCAGCTCGAGCTGCTCCGTCCACCCCATGTGACCAACCCGGTTCACCGTCTTCGCCAGCGGACCTTGCCCCGTCGCAATCACGATCCCGGTTGCATTGGTAATCCGCTCCTGCAAATCGGTCGACGAAAGCCCGCCCGGCGTCCGGAAGGCGGTCACCGAACTCGATTCGTAGCCTGACTCGGCGAGCACCTCCACACCTAGCTCGACCATCCCGGCCCGAAATGCCTCGCCCAGCCGAATGTGCCGAGCCCAGACATTTTCCAGGCCCTCCTCATGGATCGCGTCGAGCGCCGCATCCAACGCATAGAGCAACGACACCGCTGGGGTCGTCGCCGTCGAGCCTTCGCGTGCCGCCTGCAACATCGGCGCCAGGTCGAAGTAGAACCGCTTGAACCCGGCCGTCTTCGACGCGTGGATCGCCCGCTCGCTGACCGCCGCCATCATCAGCCCCGGTGGGCACATCCAGGCCTTCTGCACGCCGGAGAACGCCCAGTCCAGATCCCACTCATCAACGCAAAGCTCCATCGCCCCGGCCGAGCTCACGGCATCCACCAGCACCAGCGCGTTTTTCGCCCGGGCCAACGCCGCCAGCTCCTTCAATGGATTGGTGACCCCGGTCGAGGTTTCGTTGTGGGTGATGAAGACTGCCTTCACGTCCCCCGCTACATCCAGCGCCTCGCCGAACATCTCCGGCGTGACCGCCCGGCCCCACTCAACCTCGACCCGGTGCACATTGAGCCCGAACTTTCCACCAAGCCACGCGAAGCGCTCGCCAAACGCCCCGCACACCGTTGCCACGACGGTATCGCCCGGCGAGAGCAGGTTAACGATCCCGGCTTCCCATCCGGCGGAACCGCTCCCGGCCCAAATCAGGATGTCGGACTCGGTCCGATGCGCAGTCCGCCCCTTCTCCCGGAGTTCGTGCATGAACGCGGACATCGCCGGTCCTCGATGCGCGATCATGTCCCGCGTTTGGGCCCGTACGGCGTCGGGATGGACCACTGTCGGACCCGGAATCCGAAGCCAGCGGCCCTGGCTAAGGCGTGGGTCGGTCGTGGTTGTTGCTGGTATCGTCACTGGCTGCTCTTTCTGTCATTGCGGGAGACGAGTCGATGTCTGTCCCAAAAAGGATATTGGTCAGGTGGTCCGGTTGCGTATACAGGATCAACTCCGGATCAATTGCCTCCTCGGTAACGCGCACGATCCCGACACCAAAGTGCTCGTGCCAGCGTCGATCCGTGGCCGACCCGGGGTTGAAAAGCAGCGTTCCCTTGTTCTCGTCCACAAACGGAATGTGACTGTGGCCGAAGAACGCCAGGTCGGCCTTGCCGGCGAAGGCTCGCTTGACTTGATCCTTCGCTGACCGGCCACCATCGCCGTGAACCGCCCCGAACCGGTGCCGCCCCACGGTGAACCGGAGTGTTGACGGCAACCTGTCCTGCAGCTCGTCATCGTCATTGTTGCCAGCTACAGCCATCAGTGGCGCGAGTTCCGCCAGCTCCTCGAGCACCCAGGCGGAATTCACATCGCCCAGGTGCAGAATAAGACCTACCCCTGCTCTCCGAAAGAGGTCAAGGACAGACGGCGGAATCACGCGGTTACTGTGGGCGTAGATGTGCGTGTCGGCAATCACGCCGATCGTTAGTGGTGCCTCGAATGCTCGCCGCCGTTCAAGAATGTCGATCCAGCCGCCTCCTATTCATCCACCACGGAGAACATCAGGCCGGAAGCCAGGCTGGTCAGGATCGAACCGAGGATCGCGCCCCACCACCCCACTTCCATCCCTGGCATCATCGACGCCCCTGCATAAAAAAGGACCGTGTTAACGACTACAGCAAACAGGCCGAACGTCAGGCAGGTGATCGGGAGGGTCAACAACCTCACGATCGGCTTAATGAACGCATTGATGACGCCGATCACGAGACCGAACAGGAGCACAGTCGAGGCTTCATCGAACGACAACAACCGTGATGAAATGGTCCCCAAAATCAGCGTCGCAATGATTGCCGCCACACCGTATGAAACCACGCGAATCAGGGCAAAAGGAATCACAGGTGCGTACACTTCCTCGTAAGGCGCGGCGAACAAACTCGCCAGGAGGCTGAAGTGGCACGATAATGCCACCGGCATGAGTCCGCGAAAGTATACGGCCCCACCGTATCTGGGCCACTCCAACGCCGAGCCAACCGGGAGCTCATATCCGGCTAATTCATGCTATCATTAGTAAAGTATCAAGAATATGGCACCTTTTTAGGATCGGAAGGCACCCTATGGCGAAAAACGACGCGATGAATCTCGGCTGTCCCGTGGCACGAACTGCCGAGTTGATCGGCAACAAGTGGACACCGCTGATCATCCGCGATCTCGTCAAGGGCGAGAAGCGCTTTAGCGAACTCGAACGATCGCTCCGCGGCATCAGCCCCAAAACGCTCTCGGAGCGGCTCAAGAAGCTCGAAGATGCCCAGGTCGTGAACCGCAAGTGCTACGCCGAGGTTCCACCGCGCGTCGAGTACACGCTCACCGAAAAGGGCATTGCGCTTCTTCCGGTGATTGACAGCATGCGTGACTATGGCGCGACCTGGCTGCCTGAGTGCAAGGATGAGGTCGACCTGGTCGAAGATGCGCCACTTACCGCCGCCCTCGCCTGACGCCCCACAATCAACACACGAAGTGGATTCGTAAGGGCGGACCAGCGGGCACCACTCCCTCCTTTGTTTCATGATTTGTGCCCTCGTGTATCCGCCCACTCCCAATCACCCTTGCCGTATCCCCTGTGCCGTCCTTGGTCTCCGCCATGTACGGCTGCGGCCCTGGAGCCTGTCCAGACCGCAGTGTCGTATCCGCCCGGCCCCAACCGACCACCGTGGATCCCGTATGCCCGCCCTCCTCCACCCATCCCAATTCCAACTGTTCCCGAGTGCCAGCTCACAACCATACTGTCATTTCGAGCGTGCGAGAAATCCTGTGATTTGCTGAACCTCAACGTCGCGCCCATCTTTGAACCTTCCGGTCAGACCACACCCTGCGCGTGGCCCAGCCCTCACCGGCCACTCCGCCACACCGAATACATCCCGTACATCACCATCCCCGCCAGCGCCATGAATGCAATCCCAAACAGCACGCCCTCAACTCCGGTCAGGTCCGGATCGACCGCCAAAAAGATGGCGATCGTCCCCAGCCACGCTGCCGCCGTCATGATCGCGAACGCCAACCTATTGACCATCCCGTTAAGGCTGCGCAATGTTTCGGGCAGTTCGTCGTAGTGAACGTGAAACGTGAGGTCGTTGCGGTCGATCCGTGAGAGCAACCGCTGGATGTGACCCGGCATTGCCGCCGTCAGCAACATGGTGTCCAGTGGCAGCAGCCTGAATCGGCCCGCCCAGAATCCTGGCGAGAGGAACTCGCGGGAGGCACCGCGAATCATTGGTTCTACTGCCGCGATCACGTTGATGTCAGGATCGAGCCGGCGGCTCAATGATTCGAGCATCGAGGCGGTCTTCGCCAGTAGCGCGAGTTCCGACGGCATCCTGATCCCGTGCCGCCGGATCAGGTTCATTGCGTCCTGAAGAATCATGGAAAGCGGGAGGTCGCGCAACGATGCACCTACGTACTGGCTAACCAGGCGGCTGACATCGCGCTCCATCAACCGCCGATCCCAACCGGCCGACAGCACCCCGAGGAGTGCAAGTTCGTCGACGATGCGCGTCGAATCGCGTGCCGACACCGCGATCGCCAGAAGCATCAGCCGCTCTCGCAATCGCTCGTCGATCGTTCCCACCATGCCGTAATCGAGGATCCCGAGCGCGCCGTTGGCGCACACCAGAAAATTTCCAGGATGGGGATCGGCGTGGAATGTCCCGATTCGCAGGATTTGGTCCGCGGTTGTGCCCACAAGCCGGTGCGCGATTTCCTCAGGCGAGACACCGTTCACCGCTCGTTTCCGCATCTGATCGATCCGCTCACCATCGATGCGCTCCATGGTCAGGACGCGGCGTGAACTGTGCGTCGGAAACGATTTCGGGATGCGAACCGTCACCCCATCGTTCAATGCCGAATGCAACAGGTCGGCATTGGCCGCCTCACGCACGAGAACTCCTTGACCAGGCCGGTCACGTCCGCCTGTCTGAGCAGGGGCGACCTCGCTTCTCCCATTCGCGCCATATCGGAGAGAATATCGAGATCCTCGACTATAGTCCGCTCGATTCCGGTGCGCTGCACCTTGACCACCACCCGCGTCCCGTCCGGCAACTCCGCGGCATGGACCTGCTCTATCGACGCCGCCGCGAGCGGCACCTCAACGAAGTGCCGAAAGGCCAGCTCAATCGTCGTTCCTAGCTCCCGCTCAACTGTTAGCCGGATCTGGTCGAACGGTTCCGAGGGCACCTGGTCCTGGAGCCGTTCCAGCTCCACGATGTAGGCGGGTGGCAGCAGGTCGGCCCGTGTCGACAGGATCTGACCAAGCTTCACGAATGCCGGGCCAAGTTCCTCCAGCGCCTCGCGCAGGTGAACAGGCCGGGAGCGGCGCAGCGCATCGCGTCCGGGGTCGAGCGTGCGGCTGAGTCCCGGCACGCGCTGCCGGATTCGACCTCCGACATCAACCGGCCCCAGCAGGCCGCCCAAGCCGTGCCGGACGAGCGAGCGCGCGATCTGCCGGTAGCGTTCGGCATGGCGGCGCTGGGTGATGAATGTTTGCAGCACGCCGCCTCTCCTTCGATCGAGCCAGCCGTCGGGTCGGGCCGCAAGACCCAATCCCGAACC
>JALZMD010000098.1 GCA_030858375.1 Chloroflexota bacterium | reverse complement strand
CCCCACGTGATCACCTATCGTGCCACCCTCGACGTCCCCGCAGGAACCCTCCGCGCCGTCACCGGTTGGCTGCGCGAGCACCGCAGAGCCCACGACGCCCGACCTTGGCAGCGTGCCGCGACGGTCTACGTCCAGGCCGTGATGGCGTTGCGCTGGTTCAAGGACGCCACCGACATCAGGCTGCTCGCCCGTGATGCAGGAGTGTCCATCGCGACCGGCTACCGCTACCTGCACGAGGCCATCGACGTGATCGCCGCGCACTGTCCGGACCTGGGCGAGGTCCTCGCCCGGGGACTGGACCAGGGGTGGGGGTTCGTGTGCCTGGACGGCACCCTAATCACGACCACCAGATCTTCGGCTCCCTCCGAGGCCGGGCACGACATCTGGTACTCCGGCAAGCACAAACGCCACGGTGGGAACATCCAGGTCCTCACCGGACCCTGCGGTTACCCCGAGTGGGTCAGCGAGGTCGAGCCTGGCTCGGTCCATGACATCACTGCCGCCCGCACCCACGCCCTCGGGGCGCTGTACCCGGCCGCCGCGCAGGGGTTGCCGACCCTGGTCGACAAGGGCTACGCCGGTGCCGGCATCGGGATCCAGGTCCCGACCAAGGGCCACAACCTGGCGCCTGACAATCGGACCCGCAACCAGCTGATCAGCGCGCTGCGCGCGCCGGCCGAACGAGCCAACGCTCTGCTCAAACGCACCTGGCGAGCTCTCGAACGCGTCACTCTCGACCCCTGGCGCGTCGGCGCCATCACCGCGGCCGCCCTGGTCACCTACAACGACCGACCTGGTGAGAAAACCTCAATCTCCGGCTAACCCCAACTGCGTTAGGCGTCGTGCCGCGCGCCCGCCCCGGCAATCACTCACCTACTTGAGCAAACGACCATTCCTGTTGATGATCTCAAAATGCAGAACAGGACCGGAGGGCGCCGTCGGGACCCGAAGCAACTGGCTGGCGGGCGGAGCGTGACCGAAGCGCGGCTGACCGGGGTGCGCGAGCGGCGACTCAACTCCAGGGGAACGGGGAGTTGCTCGTGGGATGCAGATCGCCGGTGGCATAGCGCGAGAACCGGAACGGCTCCAGCAACGGCGAGGTTTCCCCCAGCAGTTCACTGGCCACCAGGTCTCCCACCCCGATCATCTTGTAGCCGTGGTTCGAATCCGCGATGACGTAGGCGTTGTGCCGGAAGATGTCGAAGACCGGGAAGCTGTCGGGGGTGAAGGCGCCGATGCCGCCGGAGGGTTGCTTGTGGTACAGCGGGCGCGTCCCCTCGAACCGCTTGTGGCAGTGCGCCAGAGCAGAGGTCCACATTCGGACGAAGTCCTCACCTACCACAAACTCCGGGCTGGCCGTGCCGTACGGGTCGACCGCGATCTCACTGGCATCCCTGGCGATGCGCTCCGGTGAGGCGCCACCCTGTACGCCTCCGAAGTGAAAGTCTGGCTTGTAGTAGATGCCCCACATCTCGTCGGTGATCAGGCTTGCGTCGACGTCGTCGTAGAGCGGCTGATCAGAATCCACGTGTACCACCGGCGGAATGCGACCCTGGTTGTCTACGAACTCGCTCGGGTCAACGCCGAGGGTGCCTTCTTGCAGCGCCCAGTACGTCCACATCGGGTTGTCCGTATGCACAGTGCCGTCCGCACCCTTCACCGGTATCCGTTCGGGGAGGTCGAGCATCGACCACGCGTCCCGGATCCACGGCCCTACCGCGACGACAAGGTACTCACAGGCGATCTCGCCCTGGTCGGTCTCGATCGCTCGTACGGAGTCGTTGTCCATCCGGAACCCGGTCACCTGCACACCGCCCCGGATCGTGACACCCGCGGCCTCGGCCTTGTCGGCGAGCCCGCGCAGCGAGGCGATGTTGTTGGCGTATCCGCCACGCTTCTCGTGCAAGACCACCGAACTGCCCACCGCCTGCCAGTCGGTGAATATGTCGAGCATGTACGAGCGACACGCGTCGACGCCTTCGATCAGGACGGAGTCGTATCCGATCGCTTCCTGCTCAGCGGCGATCTGCGCGACGTCTGCATGCATCGCCTCCGGAGCGATCTGCAGGTATCCGACCGAGTGGTAGGCAAAAGCCTCCGGGTCAGACTCCCAGACGTCAACCGAATGTGCCATCAGCTCCCGCATGGCCGGCTGGAAGTAGTTGTTGCGGATCACCCCGCAGGCCACCCCGGAGGCACCGGACCCGACGGCAGCCTTGTCCAGGACAAGAACGTCGTGCCCATCCCCGCGACCGCTCGCCTTGAGCCGAAGCGCCAGGTGCCATGCCGTGGAGAGGCCATGAATCCCGGCCCCGATGATCACGTACTTCGCCCGGGTCTGGCCCCGCGGTTCCGATGCCATTTGATCTCACCCTGTCTCACGTATGGTTGACTAATCGCCGGGAATTGCCTATACGGCAACGCCATGTCCAACTAGCAAGGAATCTACTATGCCGCGCACCGGACTACCAGCCACGCGACAGGTCGGCTCCGTCCAACGGGCGGTCGCCGTCCTCGACGCGCTCGCCGACGGTGGTACCGAGCTCGGCACCAACGAGATCGCCCGGCGCACCGGTGTCAACGCCAGCAGCATCTCCCGGTTGCTCGCGACGTTGACCGACGCCGGCTTGGTGCAGCACCTGCCCTCCACCGGCCGGTACCGCCT
>JALZMD010000083.1 GCA_030858375.1 Chloroflexota bacterium | reverse complement strand
CCCGTGGCCCAGGCGATCGACCTGCGGGCATCGCCGGACCCGGCTGAGGCCCTGCGCGAAGCGAGCGGCGGAGAGGGGTTCGACGCCGTCATCCTCGCCGTGGCGGCTCGGGACGCTGTCACTCTCGGACTGGATGCGCTGCGGCCGAAAGGGCGGCTGGTGATCTTCGCCCCGATGCCGGGCGACACGCCGGTCGACCTGTTCACGGTGCTGTTGCGGGAACTGGAGATCGTGGGCTCGGTCAACGACCCTGGCCTGATGGACGAGGCGATCGCGGCCCTGACGCGGCCCTCCCTTGCCCTCGGTGACCTGGTGACGCATCGCTTCCGGCTCGGGGACTACCGGGAGGCGTTCGCGCTGGCGGAGACGCGCCACGGGGCGGCGATGAAGATCGCGTTCACGTTCGATGATCCGGAGGCGACGGCGTGAAGATTACCGACGTCGAAGCGATCGTGCTGGATACCGGCAAGGACTACGCGAATCCCGTCGCGGCCGGGGAAGCCCACGGCGTCCGCTTCGTCTCCCTGCTGAAGATCACGACGGACGAAGGGCTGACCGGCTGGTCCGACATTGAAACCCAGCCGCACGTGGGCAAGGCGATCGTCGACGCGCCCTCCGGCGGCGCGGTCGGCTTCGAATCGCTGCGCGCCGCGTTGCTCGGCGAAGACCCGCTCGAACGGGAGCGGCTCTGGCAAAAGAGCGAGCGATACATGGCCTACTACGGCCGCCGGGGCACGGGCATGCAGATGCGCTCCGGCGCCGACATCGCGCTCTGGGACCTGACCGGCAAGATCCTCGGCCAGCCGATCCACGCGCTGCTCGGCGCGAAATACCGGGACCGGGTGCGGGGCTACGCCTCGACCCTCTTCCGGCCGACCCCGGACGCGATGAAGGCGGCCGTCGCCGCGTACCGGGAGCAGGGTTTTACAGCGATCAAGTTCGGCTGGGGCGTATTCGGACACGACCTGAAGCTGGACGTCGCCCTCGTCCGCGCCGCCCGCGAGGAGGCCGGGCCGGAGGTCGACCTGATGGTCGATGCCGGGTGGTACGGCGTAACTGCCGCCGATCCCTACCGGCCACGATCAGTGCGGGACTGGATCCGGCTCGTTCACGAACTCGAAGAACTCGACATCGTCTGGCTCGAAGATTTCCTCCACCCCGAGAATGTCGACGGCTACCGCGCCGTTGCTGATACCCGGACCACGCTACGGATCGCCGCCGGCGAGCAGGCGGAAGGGTACGGGGAGTTCGAGCGCCTGGCCGACGCCGGCGTCGATGTGCTCCAGCCGGACCTCTCGCGCTGCGGCGGGATCACGGTCGGCAAACAGGTCGCCGACCTCGCGCTGCGGCGGCAGATCGAGTGTGTGCCGCACGCGTGGTTGACCGACCTGCTGAAGGCAGCGTCGCTGCACCTCAACGCCTACCTGATGGATTCGCGCTACCTGGAGTACAACACGTCGTCCGCCTCGCTGCTCAACACGCTCTGCACGGAGCCGTTGCGGATGGTCGACGGCTATATCGCGGTACCGAACGGCCCCGGCCTAGGCGTCGAGGTCGACGAAACGGTCGTAGAACGCTACCGGGTGGCATAGGGACAGGGGCCGTCAAGCAAATTTTGTGTACGGCTGCGGCAACGTAGCGATGCTTGCTCCGCCCGCGTCGGACCAGGCCAGCTTGCTTGGCCCATGTTGGTCCATTGGAGGAAAATCCATGTCGAATGACGCCAGAGCCTTTGACCTGCTAAAGAACCATCTCTACGTCGCGGCGGTCTGCGACATCCTTGACTCCCTGGGCCACCGGCAGCAGGCGATGCACCACCGCCTGCGCCCGCTCCTGCCGGATATCCGGAACTGCGGGTTCGTGGGTCGGGCGCGACCGATCCAGTGGATGGAGACCAGCTACATCGACGAGGATCCCTACGGCCCGGAGATCGAGGCGGTCGATTCGCTCGGCCCCGGCGACGTGATCGTCCACTCCACCGACCACGCGGGCACGAACGCGCCGTGGGGAGAACTGATGTCGACGGTCGCAAAACGCAACGGGGCCGTTGGCTGCGTCTGTGACAGCCAGGTGCGGGATTGCGTGCGGATCATCGACATGGGGTTTCCGGTGTACTACACGGGAATCAGGCCGCTCGATTCCCAGGGGCGGGGCCGGGTGATGGCCTACGACGTGCCGATCACGTGTGGCGATGTGCTGGTCCGCCCGGGCGAGATCGTGTTCGCCGATTTCGACGGCGTCGTGGTTATCCCCCGGGAGGTCGAGGCGGAGGTTCTGGGACTGGCCCAGGAGCGGGTGACGAAGGAATCGGCCACACGCGACGACCTGTTGCGTGGCGACTCGCTGCGCGATGTCTACAACCGTTACGGCGTGCTGTGATGGACGGCGTATCCACCCTGTCGAGCATCCGACCGGAGGGTATCAGCTTGATGGTCAGGCCGGATCGCTGCCGTCCACGTACCGTTGAAGGGCTGGCGCGACCAAGGCGACCAGGCGATCGATATCGGCCTCGGCCAACGGCTCGATCCGCACCACCTCGCGCATGAACGCCAGGCCAAACAGGGTCGAAGCGATCAGTCCCGCCCGCTCGGCCGCGTGGTTCCCACCGAGCCAGCGGGCCAGCGGCTGGACGAACCCTTCATCCAGCCCTTGGCGGAGGATGGAGCCGGCCTGCTCGTTGGAGCCCGACCGGAGCAGGATCAGGACGGGATCCATGTCCCGGTTGGCACCGGCCTTCGCGGCCACGTACCGGACGAGCCGCTCGCCCAGCCCCTCGCGCCCGCCGCTGAGGAAGTCGTCCCCCAGCTGGAAGCCTTCGGCCATAACTTCCCGGAACAGCGCCTCCTTGGAACCGAAATACCGGACGATGAGCGCGGCATCCACCCTGGCGGTTACCGCGATCTGGCGCATGCCAACCTGATCGTAACCCGCGCGCGCGAAACGGAACCGGGCCGCCTCGAGAATGCGGGCGCGGGTGGCAACCGCGTTGCGTCGCGGCCCGGGCTTGCCGGCCT
>JALZMD010000080.1 GCA_030858375.1 Chloroflexota bacterium | reverse complement strand
TTCCCGACCCGGCCGATCCACTCGATCCCGGAGCCGCGAATGGTGCTCTCGCCCGAGCGGCTCGAAACCGCCGAGTGGCTCGCGCGGGAAGCGGCGAGCTCGGTCTATGCCGCCGCCGCACTCTTCCTGCCATCCGGCCTCCACACCAGCATGGTCGATGCCTACCACTACAACGGACTCGATGACGCCGCCGGGGGCAACTTGACGCCCAGCCAGCGGAAGGTCATCGGCCTCCTGCGCCGCGAGCGGTCGATGACCATCGACCAGTTGCGCAAGGCAACCGGGCAACGCCTGACCACGGTGATGGAAACGCTGCGGCAACGGGACCTGGTCCGGCATGAGGTCCGCGTCGACCGCCATGTGCCCGGTCCGAGGATCGAGCGGTTCGTTCGGTTGCTGGAGTGCGACCCCGGCAAGGTCGGCAAGTCCTCGCGCCAGCAGGCGATCCTCAAACAGCTCGTCGAGATCGCTCGCTACCGGCGGAGTGACGATTCCGACCTGATCCCGCTGGCCGACCTGCGGCTGGCGGTCGATGTCGACAGCGCGTCTATCTCCGCGATGGACAAGAAGGGGCTCATCGAGGTCGTTGCGCTGCCGCGTTCCGAGGCGCCCCAGCCGAGACCCGCGCCAGCGCCGGTGCTCACGCCCGAGCAGGCGGCGGCGTGGTCGATCCTGGAGCGGGCCCTGGTCGCGGGTGACCCCACACCGAACCTGCTCTTCGGGGTGACGGGCAGCGGGAAGACCGAGATATACCTCCGTGGGGTCGCCTGGTGCCTGCGGCACGGGCGATCGGCGATCGTGCTCGTGCCGGAAATCGGGCTGGCAACCCAGGTCGTTCGCCGCTTCGTCGATCGGTTCCCCGGTCAGGTCGTCGTGTTGCACTCCCAACTCACCGACAGCCAGCGCTACGAGATCTGGCAGAGCATTGAGGCCGGCGAGCACCGGGTTGTGGTCGGGCCACGCTCGGCCCTCTTTGCACCGGTCGAGCGGCTGGGGCTGATCGTGCTCGATGAGGAACACGAGACGACCTACAAGCAGGATAGCGAGCCACGCTACCACGCCCGGATGCTGGCGGAGCACATGGCTCGCACGGCAGGGGCTGCCCTGATGCTCGGCAGCGCAACGCCGAGCGTCGAATCGGTCTGGCACGCCGACCGTGGCGATTACCGTCGCATCGATCTTCCGGAGCGGGTCAACCCGTCCGGAACACGGCAGTCGTCGAGCAGCCTGGAACTGCCAGATGTCGAGATCGTCGATCTCAAGCAGGAATTGCAGTCGGGCAACACAAGCCTGCTCAGCCGGGCGCTGACGTCTGTGGTCAATCACTCACTACAGCGCAATGAACAGGCGATCATCCTCCTCAACCGGCGGGGCACCTCGACCGTCGTCCTCTGCCGCGCCTGTGGTCACCGGGTTACCTGCCCGCTTTGCGATATCCCGCTCGTGTACCACCAGGATCGGCAGCAGATGGTGTGCCATCGCTGCGATCATCGGGAGGGACCGCCGAGCCGCTGTCCTGATTGCGGCGGCCGCCTCGATTTCTTCGGGGCCGGCACCCAGCGGGTGGAAGATGAGGTTCGGCGGACGTTCCCATCGGCCCGGGTGTTGCGCTGGGACCAGGATGCGGTGAAGCGGCAGGGCGGCTTCGAATCCATGCTACGTCGCGTTGAGGATCAGGAGATCGATATCATCGTTGGCACCCAGATGGTGGCCAAGGGGTTCGACCTGCCGAAAGTGACCGCGATCGGTGTGATCCAGGCGGATACCATCCTTCACCTGCCAGATTTCCGGAGCGGCGAGCGCACGTTCCAGTTGCTCACGCAGGTTGCGGGCCGGGCCGGGCGCCGCGCCGCCGGTTCGCGCGTCGTGGTCCAGACCTACACGCCCGACCACTACGCGATCCAGGCGGCGGCCCGCCACGATTACGGCGCCTTCTACGTCGAAGAGATCGACTTTCGCGAGAAGCACCTGTTCCCACCGTTCGTGCGGCTGGCTCGTTACCTTTACCGCCACGAGAACGAACGGTCGGCCGCCATGGAATCCGAGCTGATGGCCCGGGAGATTGCCCGCCATGCCCGTCGGCTGGAAGTGAGGCTGGACCTGCTGGGCCCAACCCCGGCTTTCGCCGCACGGATCGGCGGCAAGTACCAGTGGCAGGTGGTACTGCGGAGCCCGGCGCTGGAGGCGATTCTCGACGACCTCCCGGTCCGGCCTGGCTGGGTCGTTGATATTGACCCGCAAAGTATGCTTTGAGTCATGGAATTGGTGGTTGGGTAGTCCGGGAGTAGTTGGGTAGTGGCGGTACTGGATATTGTGCTGGAGGGTGATCCTCGCCTGCGCCAGAAGGCAGTCAAAATCCGCCAGGTCGACGACAGCATTCGCAAGCTGGCGGATGACATGTACGAGACGATTCCGGAGGCCGAGGGCGTCGCGGTGGCGGCGCCCCAGGTTGGTGTCACCCGGCGCCTGATCGTCATCCGCTATACCGAATCTGAAGATGACGATAAAGATGAGGACGAAGGGGAAGAGATCACGTTCCGGCTCGCCAACCCCGAAATCGTCCGCGGCCACGGCAACCAGGTCGGGCTCGAAGGTTGCCTGAGCATTCCCGGTTGGGTCGGCGAGGTGCCCCGATTCGAGTCGATTACGGTCAAGGGCATGGATATGGAAAACCGTCCGGTTCGAGTCAAGGCGTCAGGGTACCTGGCCCGTATCTTCCAGCACGAGATCGACCACCTCGATGGCATCCTCTTTACTGACCGCGTCGAGGACAAGGAGACGCTCAAGTTCGTCGGCACGGAGGATGAACCGGAACTGTAGGCCATTGCGGGCGGGATTCGCTTCGCTTCGCGGATGCGTCGGGTTCTCGATGGGCACCGTTGCCGGTCAGTCCAGCCTGATCTCCGGCTGGACGACCCGGCGCTGCTCGGCATCGATGATCGTGACGATGTGTTTCAAGGCCTTGTCGAGTTTATCGGCTTTATTGAAGACCACGTAGTCGAACTCTCCGACGCGTTCGAGTTCTTCACACGCTGTTCGGAAGCGTTTCTTGATCACTTCGAGCGGTTCGGACTTGCGGCGATGCAGCCGCTGCCACAGCGACTCCATCGATTCGGGAAGCAGGAAGATCGAGCTGGCACTGGGGATCAACCTGCGGAGGGTCGCGGCACCCTTGACGTCGACCTTGATGATCACGTGCTGGCCCGTTGCCAGTCCCTCTACGATCGGCCTTTTGGGCACGCCGTAGAGATTGTCGTAGACGAGGGCATGCTCGGCGAAGTCACCAGCTTCGATCTGCCGCTCGAAGTCAGCCCGGTCGAGAAAGCGATAATGGACCCCGTCGATTTCATTGGTCCGCATCGGTCGCGAAGTGGCAGTGACGACGTACGTGGCATCAGGAAGCACCTGCTGAAGTTTCTCGAGCACGGAGTCCTTCCCCACACCAGACGGGCCCGAGATGATGAACACGCGCGCCGATCGCCGCCCGAGGAGGCGCTGCAAGTGGGAGTCACCCTGGCTGCACTCAGCGACAAGTTCCGGGTCGACCGGGGTATGGTGAGCGGATACGTCGTCCTGATGCAGTTCAGTCGGCTGAGGCAAGGCGAGGTTCTCCCAATTATTGTGCCAAATGACGAGAATGACAGGCGGCACCCACCGGCGAACCTGAGAGGGTCAGTGTGACATGTTTGATGTATTGACGGTGGCTGCCATTGCCGATGAACTGAACGAGTCGGTGCTCGATGGCCGGATCCAGAAAATAGGACTGGTGAACGCGACAACCATTGCCGCCGAAGTCTATGCCCACCGGCGACGACGGGCCCTTGTCGCGAGCGCCGATTCGGAGGATCCCGCGGTCTGGATCGCCGATCGCCTGCCCTCGACCGATCCGGGGCTGATCACCCCGTTTGGCCTGCTACTCCGCAAATACGTGCGAGGCGGATTCCTGATAGGTATCGAGCAGCTGGCCCTGGAGCGCGTTGTCCGGCTCAGTATAGTGAAGCGCCTGGACGGGCACAACGACCAACCAGCCGACGATCCGGTCGAAGACGACCTGGATCTCGAGGCCGATGAGGATGACGACGACGCGCCCTGGTCAGCGGGCATGAACAGGGTCGATTTGATCGTTGAGATCATGGGCCGGCACAGTAACCTCATTCTGGTCGATGACCAGGGAACGGTGATGGAGAGCGCCAAGCGCGTCACTGCCCGCATGAGCCGGGTGCGTCCGGTGCTGCCGAAGGTGCAGTACACAATGCCGCCGCCACCGGATAAACCGGACCCCCGCCGGCTTACGTCGGCAAGTGCGGAAACCCTGTTGGCGGGAGGCAAGCCATCGGCCACGCTGGCTGACGTGCTGGTTCGCGGATTGCGCGGCGTCAGCCCGCAAATCGGTCGAGAGATCGCATTTCGATTGACCGGCAACGCCGGTGTCAAGTTGGGAGCGGTGTCACCGGAGGCGACAAGCGAACTGGCCCGGTACACACGCAACCTGTTCGAGCCGCTGCTGACGCGCGCGTGGCAGTCTGAGGTCTACACCCAGGAGGATGTCGCCATCGGTTACGCGGCGGTGCCGTTGGGGCACCTGGCCGCTATCGCCAGCGCCGAGCCGGCGGACTCGATATCGAAAGCGGTCGATGCGCTGCGTGAGGTTGGGGGGGAGACGGGACCCCGCGATCATGCCCAGCGCCGGGCACGGATCGTGGCGGCGATCGATCGGGAGCGGGAGAAAGTGTCGTCGCGATTGCATTCGCTTCAGGAGCAGCATCGCCGGTCGGCCAAAACCGAGCAGCTGCGGGAGTGGGGCGAGATGATCTTCGCCTACCTCTGGCAGATCCAGCCAGGCGATTCGACGCTCGAGATTGATGGAATGACCGTTCCGCTCGATCCAGCGTTGGGCGCCAAGGACAACGCCCAAGCGTATTTCGAAGAGTATCGCAAGGCGCAACGCGCGGGGCAACGGCTACCGGAGCATATCGACGAGGCTGAGACCGAACTCTCCTACCTGCAGCAATTGCGGGTCCAGGCGGAACAGGCCGAGGGGTTCGCCGCGATCGAGTCGATCCGGCAGGAGTTCGATGAACATGGCGGCGGACGTCACCTGGTGCAGGAAAAGCCCGGCAACCGGAGCAAGAAGCAGGCGCCGCGCAAGGTGACGGGGCTGACCGAGGTGTCCGGCAATACGATCTTTATCGGTCGGTCGGGACGCGAGAACGACCAGGTGACATTCGATATCGGTGGCGCTGAGGATACCTGGCTCCACGTTCGCGGCATACCGGGTTCGCACGTGATCATTCGCTGGCTACGGCCCGCCGATGAGGAGGATGTGCGGGCGGTCGAAACCGCCGCCGCCCTGGCCGC
>JALZMD010000068.1 GCA_030858375.1 Chloroflexota bacterium | reverse complement strand
CATCCGTGGCCCCCGCAGATCGTCACTGTCGATCCAGATCGTCACCGGCCCATCATTGGTGAGTGTGACCATCATATGCGCGCCGAACACCCCCTGCGCCACGGCGAGACCCAGATCGGCCAGGCAGACCGCGAAGTGTTGCATCAGCGGCGCCGCCCGATCTGGTGCGGCGGCGGCGCTGAAACTCGGCCGACGGCCCTTCCGGACATCCCCGTACAGCGTGAACTGTGAGACGACCAGTGCACACATTGGATCGCCTTGAACGCGGAGATCAAGGGCTGACCGATTCATTCGTCCATCCTGGTCCGCGAAGATCCTGAGGTTTGCAACCTTGTCCGCCATGGCCTGGAGTTCGCCCTCGCCGTCCGTGGCGGCGATGCCCACGAACAGGAGCAACCCGTTACCGATGGCGCCAACCTCCGACTCGTCGACCGTGACTCGTGCCTGAGCGACACGTTGCAGCAACACCCTCACCCTTCGAGCAGCTCAACCGGGACGATCGTGGCAATCGCGATCGCGGCGATGCCCTCCTCCCGGCCGACGAAACCGAGGCCCTCATTGGTTGTGGCCTTGATGCTTATCGCGTCGATCGGCAAGCCTGTGACCTCGCGGATCTCCAAGCGCATGCTTGCCGAATACGGATTGACCTTCGGAGCCTCGGCTATAACGGACGCATCGAGATTGACGAGAGCCCAGCCTGCCTCGTGTAGCATCGCCACCGACTGGCGAAGCAATTCCCGGCTGTCTGCGTCCTTCCAGGCGTCGTTTCCGGGAGGAAAGTGTTGTCCGATATCGCCAAGAGCCGCGGCGCCAAGCACGGCATCGGTAATGGCATGCAGCAGCACATCGGCATCAGAATGGCCGAGCAAGCCTCGCTGGTTTGGAATCGTCACCCCGCCCAGGACCAGGGCGCGCCCTTCAGCGAATCGATGGACGTCGTAGCCGATGCCGGTCCTGGGAAACCTGTGCCCGCTCATTGCCTGATCTCCTGTGGCCGAACGAATCGATGCTGGAGCAACGCCTCGACGAGTTCGAGGTCTTCCGGATGCGTCACCTTGATGTTGGTTCGGTCACCGGGTACGACCTGAACCGATTCCCCCAGCACTTCGAGTAGCGACGCTTCGTCGGTAAACTCATTGTCCATGATGCGCGTCCGCTCGATTGCGTCCTGAATAACGTTTCGCCTAAATCCCTGTGGCGTTTGCGCGCTCCACAGCGCCTCCCGGGATACGGTCTCGTCAATCATGAACTTGTGAACACGCTTCAGTGTGTCCGACACCGGGATAGCGATAATCGCCGCGCTCGATAGCCGGGCCTCCTGGGCGCACGACTCAAACATGCCCGTAGTCGCCAGCGGGCGGGCGCCATCGTGGATGAGCACCACATCGCTCAACGGTGATACGGCGGCCACCCCGGCCGCAACCGAGTCTTGCCTTCGCGCGCCACCTGTGACAAGGGTGACCGGTACGGGCAAGGCTAACGTCGCCAGGAGGTGGCGAATCGCCTCCTCGGTATGTTCACCCGTCACGATCAGGATCTCCCGGACACACCGTGCATTCGATGCGGCCGACAGCGACCAGAAGAGCAACGGCCGACCACCGGCTTCGGCCATCACCTTTGCCGGGCGGCCAAACCGCTCGCCACGTCCCGCCGCGACAATCACGACGGATGCGAACGCGGGTGACGTCGAATCCGTCATCGAGGTAATCCGAGTGCCTGGAGCTGTTCCCAGGCTGAAATCGGCACGGTGACCGTGCCCAGATCTCGCCCCTCCCGGAAACGCGGGCCGTGAAAATCACTGCCACCGGTTGGCGTTAGCCTGTTGCGATGTGCGGTCCGGAGTAGTTCCTGTTGCTGATCGTCGGTATATTCGCCGTAATAGACCTCGAGACCCTGAAGGCCAGACGGGACCAGGCGCGCGACAGTACCTTCAACATCCTTCGTCGAATAAGGGTGTGCCAGTACGGGCACGGCGCCATTGTCGAGCAGCATGCGCACGGCTTCCTCTGCGGTAAAAGGCGACCGAGGCGACCAGCCAACCGTTCCTCGCTTGAGGAAACTAGAGAACGCGTCGTTCATGTCGGTGGCCGCGCCCAACTCGATGAGCGCCCGGGCGACGTGCGGCCGCCCGATCGACCCTTCATCCGCCTGAGCCAGAATCTCCCCCAGATCGATGGGATAGCCGGCGTTGTTCAGCAAGCGCACGACGTTGGTGATGCGATTCACGCGGTCGCTGGCGAGGGCAGCAAGTCGCCCGATGAAGACGGGATCATCGGGATTTACAAAGTATCCAAGGATATGGATTTCAGGTCCGGGAATAGTCGTCGACAGCTCGACACCAGGGACGAGGTCGATTCCGGCCTCGCGGGCGGCCACCCTCGCCTCAGGCAGCCCATCCAGCGTGTCGTGGTCCGTCACTCCAAGCACACCAATCCCCCGCCGCCTGGCCTGACGGACCAGTTCGGCGGGGGAAAGCATGCCATCCGACGCTGTGGTGTGCGTATGCAAATCGATCGCGCCATCGGAGCGGAGGGTATTCGGTTGGGACGGTTGTTCCCAGGTGGTCATCGCTCATGCCGGTTCAGCGTCCGCTACCGGGGCTCGACGACAAGCCGAATGGCGGTGCGGTCTTCATTCTCGATCGTTACGTCAATGAACGCCGGGACGCAAATCGCATCAATACCCGTTTCACGAAGGTAGTCCCGGGCGATCGCGACCGCCTTGATGGCCTGGTTCGTGGCGCCGGCGCCAATGGCCTGAACCTCGGCCCGGCCGGCTTCGCGAACGACTCCGGCAATTGCCCCGGCAACCGCACTCGGCCGCGACCGCGCCGACACCTTGAGGACCTCACCATCCGAACCGACGATGACGCCCTCGACGCCGATCACCGGCCGGGTGTCCACTCTCGGTTGACTGGAAGGTTCCAGCACAAGATCCGACTCGATGATTGACGCCTGCTCCCGAACCAATTCCGATCCGTTGCCACCGAACGTCGGGCTTTCCCAGGTCGGGACATCGATCGAGGCTGGTTCCTCGATCAAAGCGAGCGGAACCTCGTCGACTGGCGCGCCGAACTCGGCAACGGTCTGCTCCTCCGCCGGTTCCTCGGTCACTACTGGTGCTCGTTCATCGGCGTCCGGTGGAAATCGTGACCCTTCAGGATCGATCTTGATGTCTCGGAGGTCGAGCTTGCTAAAAAACCGGTTCATTCGTGAGGTCTCCCCTGCCTGTCCTCACCACCGCGTGGTGCGAGCAAATAATTGATATTGCGTTGGCCCCACGCGTTCTCGAAGACCCACAGTGGACTGCTGTTCAAGTGCGCGGAAGCTCGGTTAGGTCGCATTGCGGCAGGTTGGTCGATTCGCGGTGTGGCGTGGTGCCCATCGTTCCCTGAAGTGCCTTGGAGCACCACGATGGAGAATGACTGCGCCAGCGAAGATCTTCAGGGAAAGCGTGAGCTATCCTGCTGCCTGGGCACAAGTCTACGATACATTCATCCGCATCGTCTGCACTCGTTTCTATTCCGGCCGCAATGACCATTCTTGAATTCGTCAAGAGACGCCAAAAACGGGCGAACATTCCCGTTCTGGGAATGATTCGCCCGCTTTATATCATTTCCTGTTGCGATACACGTTGGCCGTCTTAGCGAGCGTAGTTGACCGCTCGTGTCTCCCGGATCACCGTGACCTTGATTTGCCCAGGGTATTCCAGTGTTTCCTCGATTTTCTTGACGACATCCTGGGCAAGCCGGGTGGCCCCCAGATCGTCGATCGAGTGTGGCTGGACCAGGATGCGCACTTCGCGGCCAGCCTGGATCGCGAACGATTTCTCCACCCCATCGAACGAATTTGCAACGCCTTCGAGGGCTTCGAGTCGCTTGATGTACGTTTCGACCATCTCGCGTCGAGCACCGGGACGGGCACCACTGATGGCGTCCGCCGTTTGCACGATGAACGCCTCAATGGTTTGGGGTTCTTCCTCATTGTGATGCGCGGCGATGGCATGCACGATTTTCGACGATCGGCCCAATCGCTTCGCGATGTCGGCACCGATCAGTGCGTGCGGTCCTTCGACTTCGTGATCGACAGCCTTGCCGATATCATGCAGGAGACCGGCAGTCTTCGCGACATTGATATCGGCGCCGAGCTCGGCGGCGAGATTGGCACAGATAGCCGAGACTTCGAGCGAATGACCGAGCACGTTTTGACCGTAGCTGGTGCGGAACTTGAGCCGTCCCAATAGCTTGATGAGGTCTGGATGGAGTCCAGGCACGTTGGCCTCGTACGCAATCCGTTCGCCCTCTTCACGCATCACCTGCTCGAGCTCGAGTTGAGTCTTGTTGACCACCTCCTCGATCCGGGCCGGATGGATCCGGCCATCCTGAAGCAATTTGGTCAGGGCACGGCGGGCTATTTCCCGCCGGACAGGATCGAATCCGGAGACGGTCACCGCTTCCGGCGTATCGTCGACAATCAGGTCGACACCGGTGGCCATTTCGAGGGCACGGATGTTGCGCCCTTCCCGGCCGATGATCCGGCCCTTCATCTCGTCTGTCGGGAGCGGCACCACCGTGATCGACGATTCGGCGACATAATCGGTCGCGATTCGCTGGATCGTGGTCGCGAGGATCTTGCGAGAACGCCGATCGGCATCTTCCTTGGCATCTCGTTCGATTTCGTGCACCCGGCGCGCGGCCATATTCCTGGCGTCGTACTCGACGAGTGCGATCAATTCCTGTTTCGCCTCGTCGGACGTCAATCCGGCGATGCGCTCCAGATCGGTCACGAGCCGGCCTCGATCCTGTTCGAGTTGCTGCTCCTGCTGCACGCGTTCCTGCTGGAGCTGCTGCTCCTGCTTGAGGCGTTCCTGGTCCCAGGTTTCCCTCGTCCGCGTGAGCTGTTGTTCCTGACGTCGAACCCCTTGTTCCCGCTGTTCGAGATTCAGGGATTTCTTGTCGATCGTTTCTTCTTTTTGCTCGATGCGACGCTCGATCCGTTCGCTCTCGCTCCGGCGTTGATTCAACTCCCGATCGAGATCGCCACGCAATCGTATCGCCTCATCCTTTGCTGCCAGGGCCGATTCTCGGCGCGTGGTTTCAGCTTCCTCAATGATGCGTACCGCTTCGGCCTGGGACACCCGCACCCGTGATTGAGCGCGCTTGTCCAGCCAAAAGTAGGTCGCGAGAAAGGTGATTCCAGCTACGAGTACGGCCCCGATGAGGTACATGAAAAACTCACCCATCGACGTCGCTCCTAGCGTCTTTTCCCCAATTCATCGGGGACACTCAGTTGTTAAGGTGCCTAAGGGGCGTGCAGCCAAAAACGCGGCCAGGTTCAGCGCCCCTGGTCGTTTTTCCAAGTGACTACGCCAAATCCCCTACGGGTGCGATGATACGTTTATGTCGCAATCCCCGTCAAGCCACGGCATCGCTTGCCGAGGCCTGATTTGCGCGTACGTTCGCAGGTTCGCGATTGGTTTGGGTGCGATTTGTGAGTGGGTCCTATTCGCGGCCCCAACCGTGTTTGAGGGAGCTTTCACATCCGATGATGCGGGCGATCCGATGGCTTGCCTGGCCCGCCAATGATTAACCGTGACTCGCAAATCCTGTTTTCGCTCGTTCGCCAGCAGAAAGGTGCGCGTTCATGACTGACCAGTCACCGGAATCACCGATCATCAACATCCAGGGCAAACTCGTGGCCCTGGGTCCTGTCTCAAGGGACATGGTTCCGCAGTTCCAGCGGTGGATCAACGACTTCAATTCGCAACTGCGCGTGGGACTCCCGATGCCGGGCCCGGTCACAGCGGAATTCGAAGAGCAGTGGTACGGATCGATCAGCACTGGCTCCGAGCGCAATACGTTCGTCATCCGCGAATTGAGCACCATGGCCATGATCGGCTCGACAGGTCTCCACGATATCGACCTGCGGCACCGGAGCGCTACGTTTGGGATCATGATTGGCGATCTGGATGCCCGTGGCAAAGGCTACGGCGCCGAGGCCGCCACCTTGATGCTGGACTACGGATTCACGGTTCTTGGCCTTCACTCAATGAGCCTGACCGTGGCCGGATTCAATCTGGCCGGGCAGAAGGCGTACAAGCGGGCGGGCTTCCGCGAATGCGGTCGGTTGCGGGACCGACTCTGGTTCGCCGAACGGCACTGGGATCAAATTTTCATGGATTGCCTGGCCCATGAATTCGAAAGTCCGGTCCTGGCCGCTGCCGTGAAACCGGACTAAGGGCCCGCCATCGCGGTATGCTGATACATCCCGGCCACATCAACAGGGGAGGAATGGGCCAGATGTCAACCTCGCGCAACACCAGCAATGCCAACAATCAGGCGGGGGATACCCCGAGCGGTGACGTGGCGCTCCTGATCGATTACGAAAATCTCCAGATCAGTCTCAAGCGCCTGTTCAACGTCACCACGCCGCAGATGTCGCTGATCGTCCAGGAAGCCCAGGAGCATGGTCGGCTCGTGCTGGCCAGGGCATACGCGCCGTGGACATCGCCCGATTTGGCGATCGATGCGGAGAATCTCTACCGGCAGGGTATCGAGCCCATCTACGTGCCATCGCGAAAAAACAGTGCTGACGTCCGCCTGGCGGTAGATGCCGTTGAAACCGCTGTCGGCGCTTCGAACATCACCACGTTCGTCATCGTCACGGGCGACGGTGATCTCATCCATCCACTCAACTTCCTGCGCCAACATGGCCGCAAAGTCGTGGTCATCGGCGTCGACGCTGCCATGAGTCGGATGCTGTCGGCCGCGGCGGATGCTGTCCTGCTGTACGAACGGGATCTCGATCCTTCCGTGCGTGGACGCCGTACCCAACGAGCCACGGACCGGCAGCAGGTGACACCGATTCGTCCGGTCGAAGAAGAACGCGCCGACCCGATCCTGACTCCACTGCGCGACAATCCCCCGGCGGAGGAAGCATTCAGGATGGTGCGGGAGGCCCTGACCCGCCGGAGCGATGGAGAGCCCGTGCTGTTCCAGGAACTGGGTCACTGGCTCGGCCAGGATTTTAGCCTCAAGCCCCGAGCCTGGTACGGCGTCCCGTTCAGCACGTTCATGGAAGCCGCCGCAGCCGGAGAGTACGTGACCCTCACAGCCTCCGGCGGCAACAGTTATGCCTCGCTCCCGCGAGTGACCCCGGCGTTGGTCTCTGATGAGTCCGATGCCGATGAGGAGTCGTCAGATGAAGAACGCGACGAGGATCCTGGGCTCGATGTGCGGCTCGAATCATTACGGCCGGAGGAGCAACGCGACCTCTTCGCCGAGCTTCGGCAGTTGCAGTCGACGAAGCGAGGCGGTTATCTCACCTTTAGCACGATCCTCCGCCACCTGTTGACTGCTAGCGTGTTGCCCCGGCTCAGCGAGGGCCAGATCCGGCGCCTGCTCAACGACCTTGCCAATCGGAAACCACCGATTCTGATCCGCTCGCAACGCCGCAGCAAAGGCCCGGCCGGGAACTCCTATTCGTACGCCGCGTTCAGCCTCACCCGGGACGAATCCCTGCTCACCGGCGGTGACGATCCTGAGGACCAGTAAGGTGCCGCGCCTGCGGTTGGTATCGTGGGAACTCACAAGATCCGCAGTCGGGATTGACCGTTCCGTTGCCTTGAAAAACGACGTAACGGATTGGTCCGGGTTGAGACAGGCCACATGGTCCCATCTCAACCCGCACGCCTGCCGCATCTCATCGCGAGTGCAGGGCTGCATAGTGCCGGTTCGACTATCCTCCGCCGATCACACTCCCGTGGCGCGGATTCGCAAGCTAACGGCATGCTCGGAATCCAGATGATCCGGCAATGGCACCTCAAGCGCGTTTGCGGTGCGATTCCACTGGAGCGGCACTGTCTCGTCCCGCTGGCCCGTAACCAGTTCCACCGCCTCGATCATGCATGGCAGGTGACCCGAACCTTCGGCGAGAGTCCGAACAACAAGTTTACGGTCGGTCGGCACAGCCAACGCGGTGGCGTAGAGCACCGGGTTGGCGGCACCCTGGGAAAGCACCACGCGTGTGGTGAACCAGATATCGCTTGAGGTGAAGGATTTTCTTTTCGTATCGGCGAATGATTCCTCGATCACTTCGGTCGAACCCTCGCCGTAGATCCGCCATGGGCGCGTACCGTACACCGCCTCGCCATTGATGTAGAGCCAGCGGCCAATCTCCCTAAGAATCTCCTGATCCTCGTCCGGAATCGAGCCATCAGCACGCGGACCGATATTCAGCAGCAGGGCCCCATTCTTGCTGACGATGTCGACGAGATCACCGATCAGGTCAACAGGCTGTTTGGAGCGCTGATGGTCGGTGTACCCCCACGAGTTGATGGCTACCGCGGTATCGGTCTGCCAGAATTCGTCGCGAATCTCGGACAGTTGCCCGCGTTCGATGTCGTACACCGCCGTGTTGGGCGGAAAGGCGGGGTGCTTGAAGTTGACGCCCACACCACGATTCCATTCCCGGCCGCGGTTGTAGTAATAGCTGGCGAACTGCTGGAGATACGGGGCGAACACCGGTGGCTCGATCCACCAGTCGAACCAGAAGATCTGCGGCTCACACTTGTCAACGATCTCGCAGCAACGAACCAGCCAGTCTTCGAGCAATTGCTCGTTGGGCGGCAGGTTCTCCAGCTGGGCTGGACCATAGAAGTCGGCGTACCGCGGTTCCTGCACGTCTGAATCGAAGCCCATTCCCCCGTTCATGAACCACCAGTGCTCAGCGCGGAGGCTGGAAACCCCGTACACAATGCCCTGTTCGCGCACAACAGTTCAAAGACGGCGATCAGGTCGCGTCGCGGCCCCATATGCGCCGCGTTCCAGCGCGTGAGGGCTGAGTCGTACAGCGGAAAGCCGTCGTGGTGTTCAGCGGTCGGAACCACGAACTGCGCTCCGGCCTGCCGGAAAAGCTGGACCCAGGCATCGGGGTCGAACTTCGCAGCGGTGAATATCGGAATGAAATCCTTGTAGCCGAAGGACGCCTGGTCGCCGAAGGCCTGCCGACGATGTTCGAATTCCTTGCTGTCGGGTTGGTACATATTCCTCGGGTATCATTCGCTCCCGAATCCCGGCATGGATTAGACTCCCCAGTGGATGAAGATACGGACTTGCTATTGTGGTACCATTCCAGGCCCTCATAGGAGCCAAGCTCTTCCCAAGACGCTGTCTGCGGCCCGTGTCTGCTGACGCGATCGATTTCCTGTCGATACGCTCGCTTGGTGACCGGCGTTTGGGTCATGACTCCCTCGCTGATGCAACTAAGGATCGTATACAGGAGACAATAAAGGTAGTATCTCCGGAGGGCTGGCATGCCGCAATGCCCACGCACCCTTTCCTCCGCCCAGAAACAGCACGAGGTCGTCCAGGGC
>JALZMD010000061.1 GCA_030858375.1 Chloroflexota bacterium | reverse complement strand
CGCCACTGCTGGCCCCTTGGCGCTCGTCGCAAGCGACCCGACTGATACTCTTGAGGTCCTACCCAACATTTGTCCCCTAAACATGGAAGGCGCCACCATGAGCCACAAACCACTCGCAGACTGGGATCCACAGGACCAGGCCGTCCTCCACGATCAACGCCGCGCCTACGACGAGATGCGCGAGCGTTGTCCCGTCGCGCACAGCGACTTCCTCGGGTGGTCGCTGTTCAATTACAAGGACATCGGGACAGTGCTTGCCGATCCGGAGACGTTCAGCAGCGCTTCCCGGCACACTGCCATCCCCAACGGCATGGACGAACCCGAACACACGCCCTATCGCGCCGCGCTGGATCCCTACCTCGACGCGGAGGCAATGGCGGTATTCGAGCCGCACTGCCGTTGGATAGCGGCCGATGCCATTCAGTCGGTTCTCGACCGCGAAACCGTGGATATCGTGTCCGATTTCACCGAACCATTCTCGCTGCAATCGCTCTGCGCCCTGATCGGCTGGCCCCTGGAAACATGAGTCGACTTGCGCGGCTGGTCCCACGGCAACCAGCAGGCGGCATTCTCGGGAGACCGGGCGGCGGGAAAGTCGCTCGCCGCCGAATTCACCGGATTCGTGATGCAAGAGCTTGATGTGCGGCGCAAGACGGACGCGGAGGCAGGCAATGACCTCACGTCCGGCCTCATGAATGTCGAAGTCAACGGAAAGCGGTTGAGTGACGAGGATATCGTGAGTATTCTTCGCAACTGGACGGCGGGACATGGCACCGTCGCGGCGGGGATAGGAATCGTGATCCTGCACCTGGCCGAAAACCAAAACGTTCAGCGGCAACTCCGGAACGAACCCACCCTGCTTCCAGCCGCCATCGATGAGATTCTACGCGTGGATGGCCCGCTCGTGGCGAATCGCCGAACAACGACGTGCGATGTGGAAATCGGTGGCCAGGAGATCGCTGCCGGAGACATGCTCACACTGATGTGGATTGCCGCGAACCGCGACCCGAAGGTCTTCGATGACGCCAACGAAGTCCATCTCGATCGTGATTCGGCGGAAAACTTCCTGTTTGGATGGGGCATCCATCACTGCCAGGGCATCCGGCTGGCCCGCCTTGAAATGCGGGTGGCGATCGAAGAACTCCTGGCCCGAACAGACCAGTTTGAGCTCGTGACGTCCGCTCAGCCAAAACGGGATGTCTACCCGAGCAATGGGCTGGGCACAATGACGCTCCGCCTCAGTTGACCCTCGGGTCAGCCTCCAGGCATCCGCAATTCGTAAGGGAGGACCTGATTCGACCGCAATCCGCGATTGAAAAATTGCGGCGTGGTCGAATCTGTTGTCCGCCCGGATCGCGAAAGCTCAGCAGTCATCTGAACTGCGTCTCACTCCTTGATGGCGGTTGGTCCCCACCCAATCGTCAGCAGGAACGCTCCATCCTCGATCGTGCGCACCGCGTGCCGGACGCCGGTCGCGAGGGAGACGAGCTCGCCAGGACCAAGTTCGCGCTCATCCTGCTCAAAGGTCACCGCGAACCGGCCGCGAATGGCGTGGATCGAGATCGGACCGGGCGCCGTATGCTCATGCAGCGTGATGCCGGCAAGCATCGTCACCAGCACCACCCGCAGGCCGTCGGTCTTGATCAGCGTCTCGGCCCGGCGGCCAGCTTCGTTGTCCTCAGGACGATATTTTGCGATCTCGTCATCGAATTTAAAAGCGCCTAAAAGTGCGTTCGTCATGAAAGTTCCATTCCATCATATTGTCCAGCTACGATCGCTGGCGATGTAGCAAAATCTCGTTCACGTGCGGGTCAGGCTGTGGGACGCGAGAATGACTCGTATGGTCCACGTTCGCCATGTCCGCTCGCCACGATAGAGTTCAGCGGACTACCGCGCATGATAAGCAGCGGGCCAGGATTGTCGGCCACCAATTGCGCAGCGACGCTGCCGAGCTGGCTTTGGGTGGCGCCGCCAACGCCGTGGGTGGTCAGCACCAGCACATCTCCAGGTTGGACTGCAGCTTCAATTGACTCGATCACCGGCCCATACAACAGCTCGGACGTCACTGTGACACCCTCGTTCGCGAGTTGCCGTTCCGCCTGGGAAAGCGCTCCGTGCGCCTCGCCCCTGAGCCGGGCAATCATTTCCGCCGACGCCTCGGAATCGTAGGCATACGCCGGCGGCAACACGCGGCGTGGGTCAATAACCATGACGAGGGCAACGGCCACCCCCAACCGTCCGGCCAGGCTCGCTGCCAGCGGGAGAGACTGGGCAGCGCGAGCCGAACCGTCAAGCGCGATGAGCAGGCGGGAAATCGGCGCGGGGACCGCCGTGGAGAGGTCGCCTTCAAGGTGAACGACCATCACCGGCGTCGGTGAATCGAGTGCCAGCCGGGCGGCCAGGCAGGAGGCGTCAATCGCTCCACCAGGATGGCAGGTAGTGGCCATCAGAATGAGATCGGCGTCTCGACGGGCGGCGGTGGCGACAACCTCCATTGCCGGGTCTGTCGAGTCCGAGCGCTCGAGCCATTCGAGCCGGGGCCGCGTCGATTCCAGCGCTTCACGATTGGGCGACGACGCGTGATCCATGCCGCCGTCATCGACATGACCCGCCGTGACCGGCAGAAGCAGCAGGTGGGCTTCCGGCCCGCCGATCGAGCCGGCCAGCGCAAGCAATGCGTCGATCGGAATGTTGCCGTCCCAAGGGATCAGGATACTAAGCACCGCGTCGTGTGAAGGCACATTGCACATATGGATTTCCTCTGAGCTTGTAGAGCGTTGGTGTGACAGACATTCACCGTTCATGGCTTGACAGGTCACGATTGGGCCGTCTCGACTCGCCAATGGGGCGGGTCGCTGACAGTGAGCGGTGAGCACTCGCTCGTGGCCCGCATGTACGACCGCAACAGGCGCTCCGTGACCAGGGCCAGGCCGACAGTGGCAGACGCCACGACGGCCAGCATTGCCGGGTCGGCCGCTGGATCGCCCGTGACCCGCATCACCACGCCCATCCCAGCAACCGATCCCAGCAGGCAAGTCTCGAAGGTGGTCAGACCGTACGCCGCCCGGATCGCCCCGGCGTGCCGACGAGCCAGTCCAAGGCCGGTAGCAACCAGCGCGGGGATCATGAAGCCGAAATCAAGCAGCATGATGAGCCAGAAGAGGGTCGGTCCCTCCCCGTATTCGGCTGGCGGATTACCGGTGATGACGAGGCGGATCTGCTGCGCCCAGGCGAGCGCGAAGAAGCTGCCCAGGCCAATGAAGATACCGGCCAGCGTCCGGCGCAAGCCGTCCGGTGGGACCGGCGCCACCGACTCGTCCAGCCGGCTCCAGGCGAAAGCGGCGATCGCCGCGCCGCCTGCCACCAGTCCCGCGTAGAGCGGAAAGAACTTTTCGACGTTGCCATCGTAACGGGCGTATTCCTGCCCAAGCACGGCAGTCGTATAGGTATAGATCGCGTAGAGCGCTGGCCCCAAGGCGAGTGGGGGAGCGAGCCGATGGCCACGCATCCAGAGCACACCAGCTGTAATCGCCATTGGCGCGACGACACCGAGCGAAATGACTTCTCCGCCAATGAACTGATTCACGAGATGGTCTGATGTGCGAAACCGGATAACCTTGAGGCCAAGCGGTCCCAGTATCGCACTCACCGCAATTCCAGCGCCGAGCGCAATCGAACCGAGGCCCGCGAGGCGAGATCGAGTCATCACAGGCACCCTTCTGAACCAGACTGGACGGTGGACGGCTGGTCGAAGACCGCTCGCCCTCGTCCGCATCGAACCCATATCACACCGCCTTGAGCAGTGCGATGGCACCGTGGGCGGCGTGTCCGAAAGCGTGGTTGACCGCGACGTACGTTCCGGGTTCTTCGACCGTGAATTCGACGCACGCGCCATCGCCAGGGCCCACGCTGATCGATTGCAACCCAAAGAGCTCATTCTTTGGATTGCCATTGACGTAGGCCCGATCGAAGATGGCGCCGACGATGTGGAAACTCGACCAGATATTGGGTCCGGCGTTGACGACGAAAATACGGACAGGTTCGCCCACCTTGATCGGGATCGGGTTGTCCACGTACTGGCTGGCATGTCCGTTGAAAACGACGTGATCCATGAACCCGCCAAGCATCATTGTGCTCATGCTCGGCACCTTGACCGGTTCTTCGCTACGCTCGAAGTAGAACTCGCTCTGGACCAGGATCAACTCCCGCGCGGGAGACCACCCCTCCTTCGGGTCCACGATCATCGCCCCGTACATCCCGGCGCCGATGTGCAGCAGCACCGGGGGCGTCCCGCAGTGGTACATGTAGGCGCCCGGCGTGGTGGCGACGAAGCTCCAGGTGAACTCTTCGCCAGGCCGGAGATTCCGGTAGTTCACTTCAGGCGAGGTCTTGGCGGCGTGGGTATCGAGGGAGTGGGTGAACTCTGACTCGTTGCGAACGGTCATGGTGACCGTATCGCCTTCCACCACCCGCAACGTGCGACCCGGAATCGTGCCGTCGAAGGTCCAGCCGGCATACGTGACGTCCTTGGCAACGTTGAGTGTCGCATCCCGGCTCACCACCGTGAATTCCTTTGGCCCCGCCTGGACAGGTTGGAGCACCGGATCGTAGACCGTGAATGGCGTCACCGCGGATGGATCGGGAGTGGCCGCCCCGGTACTGCCGGTGGTTGAGGCATCGGACCCGACGTAATGGCTCTCGGGCGTCCCGGTGGCAGATTCGTGTTCCTGGGCGGCTCCCAACCGGCTCGCCAACCCCAACCCTCCCACGGCGAGTCCGAGCGTGGCGGCGCCGCGGATGAAGGCCCGGCGGTTAGCTGGTTGCGTGGCGGGAGATGTCACCGGTTCAATGGCGTTCTCGATGCGCGTCATGGCGTTGTTCCCTCCGGGTTGTGGCCCGGGCGCGTTCACTTCGTGCCCGTCACCTTGGGATGGTTAATGCTGGACCCCGATGTCGATACGCCGCGCCGGTGGGGCCATACGAAGCCGGGCTGCCAGGGAGTGCCGACCCGCGGCAGGATGAACGCGTCGAGGCCGATGTAGCCGGCGATTTTCCAGGCCAGGATGAGTCCGAGCGCGATCAGGAACAGCACAGGGTTCGTGCTTGCGGTACCAGCCAGCATGAAGTTGAAGTTGAGGGTTGCGCCAAGGAACGCGGCGATACCCGTGAATAACCCGAGGATCAGGGCCAGACCGATCAGGACCTCGCCCACCGCAACCACTTTTGCAAACCATGTGTACCACGCGTTATCCAGCATGAACTGGAT
>JALZMD010000058.1 GCA_030858375.1 Chloroflexota bacterium | reverse complement strand
ACCATCATCGGCATCCGGGGCCGCTGGACCGGGGCTGGCCGGTTTGGAGCTTCGCGCAGGGAGTAGTACTCGCCTTCGAAGGTGGTGACATCGTTGCTCAGGAACCGGTCGAGCAGGTCCAGCGCCTCGGCATAGCGGTCGACCAGTTCCCCGGTTTCGGGAAATTCGAGTCCGAACATCTTGTGTTCGTCCTTGAACCAGCCCGCGCCAATTCCCAGTTCGAGCCGGCCGTTGGAGATGTGGTCGAGCGTGACCGCCTGCTTGGCGAGCACGGAGGGGTGCCGGAACGTGTTGCTGGAAACGAGCACGCCCAGCCGGGGCCGGCTCACCTGCGTTGCCAGCGCGCTGAGCAGCGTCCATGCCTCGAAGTAGGGGTCGCCCGGTCCGGCGGTGCGTGTCAGGTGGTCTGTCAGCCAGAGACTGTCGAAGCCGAGCGATTCGAACCACTTCCAATGTTCGCACGTTTCGGGCCACGTGAAAGTCTGGATCGTCTGCATCCCAAATTCGCGTGGTCTCGTCGTTACCGCCGATGTTGCTGGCTCGCTCATGCGTTCATCCTTGATGTCGATCGGTACTGTCGATCGGTATTGGGCAGGCGTGCAATGTCGCCCATTGTCGCCAATTGCGGTGGGCTTGCCAATTCCCAGCATTGATCGGACACTGAATCCACCTGCACGGCACCACGAGCGTACCGTGACGGTTGCTGAAAGCTGAACCAGCGACCGTTGCCGGTGCCGTGGCGTCTGGCCATAAAGCCTACGAAAGCAGTCGGTATTAAATCAGTGACTGGTCACAGAGAGGAAACCCGGACGATGACCACAGAAAACGGCTCGAACGGAGCCAACGGCGCGTTCGACATGCGGTTCAACAGCAAAACCCTGTACGACGGCAACGATCGCGCCGGCGCCAGGGCGATGATGAAGGGAATCGGCTTCACGGATGAGGACCTCAAAAAACCCATCATCGGCATTGCCAACACCTGGATCGAGACGATGCCGTGCAACTACAACCTGCGGCGGCTCGCCAAACATGTCAAGGAAGGCGTCCGTGCCGCCGGTGGTACGCCGATGGAGTTCAACACGGTCGCGATTTCCGACGGCGTGACGATGGGTACCGAGGGCATGAAGGCCTCGCTCATCTCCCGTGAAGTGATTGCCGATTCGGTCGAGCTGGTCGGGCGCGGCCACATGTTCGATGCCATCATCGGCCTTGGCGCATGCGATAAAACCCTGCCCGGCCTGGCCATGGCCCTGGCTCGGCTCAACGTCCCGTCCATCCTCATTTACGGCGGCTCGATCATGCCCGGCTACTGGCACGGCAAGGAGGTCACGATTCGCTCGATCTACGAGGCAATCGGGGCCAACGCGGCCGGCAATATGAGTGACGAAGACCTCAAGTCAATGGAGGACGTCGCCTGCCCTGGAGCGGGCGCCTGCGGTGGACAGTACACGGCCAACACGATGGCGATGGCGATGGAGTTCATTGGCCTCTCGCCGTTGGGGAGCGCTTCGGCTCCGGCCATCGATCCCCGCAAGGAAGTCATCGGCGAGCAGGCCGGCCACCTCATTATGGACGTGCTCCGGCGCGGTGTTCGCCCGCTCGACATCCTGACCCGCGAGGCGTTTGAGAACGCGATCGTCGGCGTCTCGGCCAGTGGTGGGTCCACCAACTCGGTCCTCCACCTGCTCGCTCTCGCCCGCGAAGCCGGCGTCGAGCTCTCGATCGACGACTTCGACGTGGTTTCCCGGCGCACCCCACTCATTGCCGACTTGATGCCGGGCGGCAAGTACGCCGCTGCCGATCTCGACAAAGCGGGCGGTACGCAGCTCGTGGCCAAGCGCCTTGCCGAAGGTGGATTCCTGCACGGGACCGCCGCCACTCCGACCGGGCGAACCCTCGCCGAGGAGGCTGATGACGCCGTCGAAACCGAGGGTCAGGATGTGGTCCACACCGTGGCAACGGCGATCAAGTCCTCCGGGGGACTCAATATCCTGAAGGGCAATATCGCGCCGGACGGTGCCGTGGTTAAGCTCTTCGGCTACGAACCGACCTACATCAAGGGTCCGGCTCGCGTCTTCGATTCCGAGCCGGCTGCCCACAAGGCGGTGCTCGACCGCCAGATCGTCGAGGGCGACATCGTCGTCATCCGCTATGAAGGCCCGGTCGGCGGCCCTGGTATGCAGGAGATGCTCGGCGTCACCGCCGCCATCGTGGGCCAGGGGCTGAAGAATGTCGGGCTGCTGACCGATGGCCGGTTCAGTGGCGCCACCCGTGGCCTGATGATCGGTCACGTCGCCCCGGAAGCGGCGGTCGGCGGCCCGATCGCCGCGCTGCGTGAAGGTGACACGATTGTGATCGATGCCGAGAACCGTGCCCTGAACGTAGAATTGAGCGACGACGAGATCCAGGCCCGCCTCCGCGATTGGGTGGCCCCGAAGCCGCACTACACGCACGGCGTGATGGCGAAATACGCCAAGCTCGTCACTCAGGCCAACGAAGGCGCCATCACCAAAGTCACGTTCTAGCCCCAATGCATTCGTAGGGGAGGCCCCGTGTGGCCTCCCGCGCCACCTCGTAGGTTCGGGCTGTCACAGATCCGGGCCGACGCACGGGTCGGCCTCTACAAAACGGCGCGCAGTTTTGTACGCGCGCCGTTCCTTGTCAGTTCGAGTTTGCGAGAAATTTTCCAGCACCATCACCCCGATCACGCCAACAATCGCCACCACCCTGGCAGCCAACATACCCGCTAGGGACCCCGGTTATCGCCGACATCCTCACCGCTCCGCACAACCATCGTTCCGGGCACAGGAGTGCTCGCTGCCGCCCGTGCCTCCTCACGTGGTTGTCGAGTCATCATGTCCCCATTGGTGCGATGGTCCATGACGTGTGCAATGAGGCGGGAGCGTCGCGCTTCCATGTGAACTCGACGCGTAGCC
>JALZMD010000003.1 GCA_030858375.1 Chloroflexota bacterium | reverse complement strand
GCCCCCCGGTGCATCTGCTCGACGCCGAGCTGGTTGACCTGGCGCACCGGCGTGGCCTCACCGTTCGCGCCTGGGGAGTACGGAAGCGGTCGGACATCGACCGCCTGTTCGAAACCGGAGCCGATGGTGCCACCACCAACTGGCCCGACTGGATCATCGAACGTTCCGTAACGCATTGACGCGAATTGTCGACGATGAACGGATGCCTTGGGACGTGTATCGACCTGCTGGTGGGCGGCAGGGCATCTCGTAGACAGAGTGTAGACCGGTGTGGCGTAGGGACGCAGAATGACCCAAGCGCGCACTGATCGAGACCGGGCATCGATGACAGGAGACGAGGATCCATGGGATTGCCACGCATCATCCGCCGGGGGACGCTGAAAACGACCGCCGCACTCGTCGGAGGCTCATTCGCGATGGCGATGGCGAGGGCCGGGGCGGTGGTGGGACAGCCGGCAACTCCTGTCTCCACGCCGGCGGACGAAGGCATCGACCTCCTGTTCGTCCAGAGTTACGCCGCCAGCACGTTGAGCGCAACCAGTGATGACGGAGTGCTGGCAATGGTCCTTGAAGGAGGCACCGGGGAGACCATTTACTTCGCCGATCGGCCTGGCCGACAGGTTGGAACGATTGCGACCGGAACGTTTATAGACATATTTCGACGAGGACTGCCGGCGACCCGGCCAACGCGGTGCTGGTGGCCAGAAACGGAGCGTCCGAAGAAACGACGTACATCGTGGAATTCGTCGACATGCTCTATGACGAGTCCACGGCGACAGCGACCTATACCGTTCGATTGCTCGCCGACCCGACCGTCGTGAGCTTTGCCGTTGCCGGCGATCCGGCCGTGGCTATCGACGTACAGAACAGCCACCAGGTGAGTACACTGTTCATCGACTCCGGTGGCTTGATGCAGTTGGTTGCCTACGGTGCCCAAGATGTCTTCGAGGACAACGGTGAGTAATGGATGCCCTCGTCCAGGCGAAGACCTGGAGAAGAAGGTCTAGGCATGTCCCAAGGAACGGGATGGTTCGACGTGTTCGAGCCTGAGCCCGGCATCTTCATTATCGAAGAACCGCATCACGTCGAGCGGGTGAAATCGCATCTGATAGTAGGTGACCGCCAGGCGATCCTGATCGACACCGGGATGGGAATCGCGAACATCCGGGAGCTGGTTGAATCGCTGACCGACAAGCCCGTCATCGTCGTCAACAGTCACGCCCATTGGGATCATGTCGGTGGCAATCACCTGTTCGAAGAGATCTGGATTCATCCCGCCGAGGCCAGCGAGTTGCCCAGGGGGTTTCCGAACGACCGGATGCGGACGTGGTTCCAGCCGTCGTCGCTTACTGGACCACTCCCGGATGATGTCGATCTCGATACGCTCGACATCCCGCCGAGCAAGGCGACCGGTCGGCTTGCGGAAGGTCAACGTTTCGACCTCGAGAACCGCACGCTGGAAGTGTTGTATTGTCCGGGTCACTCGCCGGGCGGGATCGTGCTGCTGGATCGGGCCAACGGTATCCTGTTCAGTACCGACGTGGCCTACGCCGGGTACCTGTATGCCTACGCCGGATCGTGGCTCCAGACGTACCACGCGTCGTTGTCGAGGCTGGCCGATCTCGCGCCGGAACTCCGTGTGCTCTACCCATCGCACAACGACCGTTCCATTTCGCCAGCTCTCGTGCAGGGAATGGTCGATACGCTTGAGCGCATCATCGCCGGACAGGCTGCCGATTCGGTAAGGGGCGATGTTGCCGTGTACGACGATGGTGAAGTCGGAGTCTACCTGTTTCCGCCCCGAGCGGAGGAGTGACGGATGCGGAAACCCGGATTATCGTGGGGGCATCCTCCCAGGATGATCCGGGCTGGATCCAGACCCAGCGGGCCGATCTCGACGTGACCCGTCGAGACGATTGGCTTGATCGATTCGGGGTCGGAAGCATTTACAGGATTCTGGCGGAAGCACCTGGAGGTGCATGAGGCGGCGCTGGCCTCCAGAAACTGTTTCGAGGTCCTGGCCTCGGGAGGGTTCCTGAGGTGCGCCGTACCGGATCGCTTTTTGCCGAATGATGATTATCAAAACCTCATCCAGATCGGCGTTCCTGGCCCTGCCGGCCATCCGGCGGCGACGCATCGGATTGTCTGCGATTACCAGTCGCTTTCCCAAGTGTTTGCCCTTGCCGGTTTTGACGTACGATTGCTGGAATGGTGGGACGAACGCGGCGACTTTCATGCCGACCCATGGGACGAGCGGGATGGTTTCGTCTACCGCTCGAAACGCTTCGA
>JALZMD010000448.1 GCA_030858375.1 Chloroflexota bacterium | reverse complement strand
ACGGCTGCGGTTCGGAAATGATCTCGAAGTCGGTGGCTTCGGCATTGACATCGTCGATTACCGCCTGGAGTTCGGTTGCTTCCTCGACCGCGGCCCAGGTTCCAAGCCGGACCTGGACTTTTTCCTGCGCGTTGACGGCTGTGGCAGCCCCGAGCGCGAGCGAGGATGCCCCGGCCGCCATGCCGACGGCACCGGCCCCCTTGAGCGCCGAACGGCGTGACAAGCGGACATCGGCGAGTGATTCGCGCAGGTGCTGGACGCGACGTTGCTGTTGCATTGCGATCATCTCCTGGGTCGTGAACGGAACGCACCAGTGGGCTGGCGCGAACGAGGCACGAAGAACGTTGGGAACGTCCTGTACGAAAGGTTTCGTGAAACGCTCGAAGTGTAGCCGACCCTGGTTTAATAAACCATTGGTGACGACCGCCCCGAGCAGTAGTAGACCGGAAAGGACTCTACCTTGAAAGGGACTGTTTTGCGGTCCCACTCCGTGCGACGATGGGCTGAGCAGGATTGCACAGGCAGGAGGGAGACCAACGGTGAGCCACGGAACCAACTGGGCAGGGAACCATACGTACCGGGCGACAACATTGCATCGGCCGGCATCTGTTGAGGAGCTGCGAGAGATCGTGCGCCGAGCGCCACGAATCCATGCCCTGGGATCGCGGCACTGTTTCAACGACATCGCGGATTCGACGGAACTGGTTTCGATCGACGCAATCGACTCGCCCGTCGAAATCGACCGTGAGGCGATGACGGTCACGGTGGGCGCCAGCATCCGCTACGGCACGTTGGCCGCTGCCATCCAGCGGGAGGGATTCGCTCTCCACAACATGGCCTCGCTGCCGCACATCTCGGTGGTGGGAGCGGTGTCGACTGCCACACACGGTTCGGGTGACGCACTTCGCAACCTGGCGACGGCGGTCAGCGGGATCGAGCTGGTGACGAGTGACGGCGAGATGATGAGCGTGAAGCGCGGCGACCCCGATTTCGACGGGATGGTGGTTGGGCTGGGGGCGCTGGGTGTAGTGACGCGGCTGACGGTCGATATCGAGCCAACCTATGACGTCCGGCAGGTTGTCTACGAGGATCTTGGCTGGAACGCGCTCTACGACAATTTCGACGCGGTGATGTCGAGCGGGACGAGCGTCAGCCTTTTCACCGATTGGGGCGACACGGTCGATTCGGTGTGGACGAAACAGCGGTTGGTGGCGGGATCAGACGAACCGATCTCGCCATACCTGTTCGATGCGAAGGCGGCGACACGTGACCAGCATCCGGTGCGATCACTTTCAGCCGAAACCTGCACCGCGCAAATGGGTGTACCGGCTGCCTGGGCTGACCGGTTGCCGCACTTTCGGATGGATGCCGTGCCGGCGAGCGGGAACGAAATCCAGGCAGAGTACATGGTGGCGCGCACGGATGCGCTGGCGGCGATCGAGGCGTTTCGGACGGCGATCGAGCCCCATCGGGACAAGCTTTGGATCAGCGAGATCCGAACGGTTGCCGCCGACGACTTGTGGATGAGTACCGCCTATGGCGCGGATACCATCTGCCTGCACACCTCGTTCCGGAACGACCAGGCGACGGTCGACCGGATCCTGCCGGTCATCGAGGAGGCGCTCGGTCCGTTCGCGCCGCGCCCACACTGGGGCAAGGTTTTTGCGGCGACCGCACGTGACCTTGAAGGCCGGTATCCGAAGTTGGCCGACTTTCGGGACCTGGTCCAGCGGCTCGATCCCCGCGGAGCGTTCCGGAGCGATTTCCTGGAACGGCACGTGCTGGGGTAGGGACAAGATCGGCGACGGCATGGGTCTTCAGAGTCCTTGCCGGTAATTCCACATCATTGATCGTGGTCAATTTCATCTTGCCCCATGATCCAGGCAGAGATAAACTCTGCCACTACCAGAAAATGCGACTTATTTGGGCAAAGCCATCGCGGCGGGAGGGTTTCATTGAGCGTTGAGTTTCTGCTGACGACGCTGATCATCGTTGCGACGCCCGGCACGGGTGTGCTTTACACGATGGCGGCCGGGCTCGCGCGCGGCGCGCGGGCGAGCATTGTGGCCGCGGTTGGCTGCACGCTGGGGATCGTGCCGCACATGGTGGCTGCCATCACCGGCCTGGCGGCGGTCTTTCACACGAGCGCGCTTGCGTTCCAAACGCTCAAGTACATGGGCGTGGCTTATCTCCTGTACATGGCCTGGAACACCTTGCGCGACACCGGGGCGCTTGGTGTCGAAGCGGATGCCGCGCCGCGTTCGGCACGGCGAGTCATCACTACCGGTGTCCTGGTCAATATCCTGAACCCGAAACTGACCATCTTC
>JALZMD010000446.1 GCA_030858375.1 Chloroflexota bacterium | reverse complement strand
CACCATCCACACGAACGGGTAGAGGCAGATGACCATGTAGACCATCAGCAACCCGTAACGCAGGCCCAGCGTGGCCCATTTGCCGACGGCCTTCCGCTGCCGGTCGGGATCGACCGCTACCTCGAAGTCGGTGGTCCGGACCGAGTTCGGCACGCGTGTTTCGACCGCCATTACTGGGCCCTCCGGTCCTGAAGCCGGTTGATCCATTGCTGAAACAACACGACCGCGAGGATGATCAGGCCCAGCCCGATCGCCACGGCAGAGCCGTAGCCGACTTCCGGCTGCGACGTCGCCCCGGCCAGGCCCCCGCCCCCAAACGAGGTGTAGCGGAACATGTAAAGCACCATCGTCGTCGTCGAGAAGCCGGGTCCGCCGCCGGTCAGCACCGAGAAGTAGTCGAACACCTTGAGTGAACCCGCCAGCGAGAGCGTCACGATCACCGCGGTCAGTGGCCGGATCACCGGTACGTCGATGTGCAGGAAGCGCTGCCGGGCACTCGCGCCATCCACGGACGCCGCGTCGTAGAGATCACGCGGCACCGTTTGCAACGCCGCCAGGAAGAAAACCATGTTGATCCCGAGGTCGTGCCAGATCGCGATGCCGGTCACCGTCCAGAACGCGGTTTCGCGCTCGCCCAAAAAGGCGATCGGCCGGTCGATGATCCCGAGGTTGACCAGCAACTCGTTGAACGGGGCGCCGGGCAGGGGTGAAAAGAAGAAGGTGAAGGCAAGTGACACCACCGCGATGCTGGTGATGACCGGGATGAACCCGATCGTCCGGAACGTCACCACGCCCCGGATCCCGGAGTTGAGGACAACGGCGAGGACCAGGGCCAGGGGCAGCTCAACGAGGATCTTGATTCCCGCGTAGAGGATCGTGTTCCTCACCGCCCCCCACCAGAAGCTGTCCTGGATCAGGCGCTCGTAATTGTTGAGCCCCACGAACGACGCGGTGAAGGCGCTTTCAATGCCGTTCCAGTCCAGCAGCGACGTGTAGAAGACGTAGCCGATCGGGAACGCCATGAAGACGAGGAAGAGCACGATGGTGGGCAGGCACATGAGATAGGCCATCCCATGCTTGCTCCACACTGATTTGCGCTTCTTTCCGGCGCTTATTGACAACCCGCGTTCGGCGGTTGTGCTGACCGGTGCTGACGAAGTAGCCATGCGTTAATCGTCCACACAATCATTGAACCGAGCGGAATCCGGTGCTTCGCCATAGCTCCCGCCGTCATTCCTCCAAAGCTCGGAACGACAGTTTGGGGGATAACGAACCAAGAATCTCGATCCTTGGCACGGTATCAAGGACCACACCACTGCTCGGGTCGTGGTGCTCACCCAACGCGCGTCTACGTTGGGTGAGCAATCACCACAGCATCCGCCCCCGCTATGACAGCGGCTCCCAGGTCATGCCATCCCACTCGGGTACAACGTATTCCTCGGCCACGAGCGAGCCATCGGCCACCGCCGCCTCGAAGGCCGCGTTGTATCGCGCATCAAGGTCGGTGAGCGCCGCATCCATCGTGCTCGGGTCGTCGAAGATCATCTGCAGGGTCGTGGCCGTGTCCGGCGTCTGCGTCGGCAGTTCCGGCTCGGGTGGCGGGATCACGTCGCGTTCGGTCGGGGCGATGCCGGGAATGCCACGTACGTCGGACTCGCCGGTGTTGGCGGCGGCGATACCCATCACGCCCATGCCCCGCTCGTACATTTCGGTCATGATCTCGGTCGAGTACAACCAGGAGAGAAACTCCCAGCAGGCTTCCTTGTTCTGGCTTTCGGCCGAGATCGTGTAGCGGTCGCCCACGCCCTGCAGGATGCGGCCGGCCTGGCCGCTATCCGGGAAGGGGAGCTCGGCCGTCGTCCAGTCCTCGGTCGAGGCGAACTGGTCGTTGAACACGCCCGGATTCCACGACCCGCCGATGATCATCCCGGCCATGCCGATCGAGAATTGATTGCGGGCATCGTCATCGGTGATGGTGTGCGGGCCGGGGAAGAGGCTGCCATCGTCGTTCATGCCGATGATGAGCTCCATCGCACCCTTGAGACCATCGGTGTTGTGGTTGTAGGTGCCCGTCGACCAGTCGAACGTATAGGCCCCGGCGCCGTTGGCTGGACGTTGCGCGTTCATGAACCAGACCCACGGGAACCGGTCACCGAAGATAAAGCCGTAGGCGCCGGTGCCGGCGTCGGTGATCGCCTTGCTATATTCCCGCAGCTCGGTCCAGGTCGCCGGCGGCGCGGCGGGGTCGAGACCGGCGGCTTCGAACAGGCGCCGGTTGTAGTAGAGCCGCATGGTTTGCGCGTACATCGGCAACCCGTGGATCTCACCGTTGTAGATGCCCTGGTTCGGCAGGAAGGCATTGGCCACGAACGATGTCTTCAAGTCCGGTGCCGCGTCGAGGTAGGCGTCGAGCGGTTCGGCCCAACCTGCTGCCGCCTGCTGGCGCGGCTGGTTCATGTTGAACATGTCTGGCGAGGAGCCCGATTCGAAGGCGAGCTGGAGCTGGTCGGGATACTCGTCGGCGAAGATCTGCATCTCGATCTTGACGCCGGTCTCCTCCTCGTAGCGAGCGAAGAGATCTTCCTTGACCGCGCGGTCGTGCCGCTGGTTGGACATCCAGGTCAGGGTTGTTTCCTGGGCCACGGCGCGGCGAACGCCGACCACCGGGGCACCGGCGAAACTGAGACCGACCGTGGTGACGGCCGCGGCCTTGAACGCACTGCGCCGTGAGAACTTTTGGTTGAAACCGGACATACTTACCTCTTTTCGGTACATGAACGATTCGGATAGCCAGCGGCGAACTACGCAATTCGCCACCAAGGGTCCCTGTTCCTTTTTGCCTAGAGAACGATGAAAGGATTGTGGAAGCGCTCCCACGATTTGTCAAGGGACCGTTCATATTTGGTTTTTCGCGAAGTCCTATGAGAACTGAGTTCAGTGTAGCGCAGGTATCCCTGACGCGGACAGGAGGCTTGGGTATCGAGATGAGCGACGCCTACACGGCACTGGATGGGCCCAGCAAAAAGACGGTCCTGAACGATCAGGACCGTCTTTCATCGATGGTTGCGGCGTTATCAGTGCCTATGCCTGATGGGCCGGCTCGAATCCGGCGCAGCCGCTGATCGGTGTCACCATGAGGTTAAGTGGCTTGTTGCTCGGATGGCCACAGGCCTCGACAAGGTCGTCAGGAGCCTCATGGTTGAGCCGGATCTGGATCAGTTTCGGCTGTTCTTCAGGCTGGTTCTCACCGAAGTGGGTGCACATTCCACACTGTCCGTCTTGGATCTGCAACATGGGTGGTTCCTTTCAGTCGACGCATATGGCATCCTGCTCGTATCTCACATAACACTTTAAGGCTAGCATAGTTAAGGTTGATCCACAATAGCAGTAATTCTGACCGTTTCACTCGGTCTTTAGGTTTATTCCGACAGGTTCACTAAGAATTGCGCAGGCCGGCATTAGCGGGGTGGTCGAAGCCGCCATCCTGGAGCATTACCGAGGAGCGCACCGCCCAGGATGGGCAAGGGTGCGTTTCGAAGGTGGAATCGTTGAGCAAAGGACTTGCCGTGCACCAGGATGGATTCATCGTGAATGTCGAAGTCGCCGTGGTGCGCGAAGGCCGCTACCTCGCCATCGTCCGTGGCGATGGCGAGGACTACGGCGCCGGCTGGCTCG
>JALZMD010000444.1 GCA_030858375.1 Chloroflexota bacterium | reverse complement strand
GTGTTCGTGATCGTGCCGGTTCCGGTCAAACTGCCGGTGTTGGTGCCGGAGCCAGACGTGCTTCCCGATACTTCCACGAACGAAATCGAGACGAAGCCGTTCAGGCCGTTGCACACAACTGGTGCCCAGCCGTTGCTGGATGCGCCGCGGCTCGTCAGCACGCTGCCTTGGGGTACGGAGGTGAGGCCACCGAAGTTACTGCCAGCGCCGCTGCGGCAGTTCAGTGACATGCCGCCGGTTCCGATCACGACCACGCTGCTGGCGCTTGAGGGAATCTCATCGCCGGCGCCCAAGGCAATCATATAGTTGACGTCGGCGTAGCCTATCTGGTCTCCGCAGGCGACCTGGATGTAACCGTCGACCGGCTCGGCGAGTACGAACACCGTGGCATCCTCAGGGAGGACCATGATGGTTGCCGATGAGTTGTCTGGAGCGATACGGCAGCGCACGCCTTCACCCTGAGTGCCGGTGACGGTGGCATCGCCAATCGCCCGCGACAGATCCAGTCTGGCGGCAACCGGTTCGTCGGTTTCGACGACCTCATCAACCTCGACTGGTTCGTCGGTTTCGACGACCTCAGGCTCGGCTACGGTATTGAGGGTGACACCGACGCTTTCGGTTTCCCCGGCGACGATAGCGACTTCACGATCGTTGACAAGCTGACCGCCAGGAATAGTCGAGGCGACGAGTGTGTAGCCGCCCGACGGGATGCCAAAGAATCCGCTGTTGCCATTGTCAGGGATGGCATCGGTGCTGTCGCAGGCATCGGCCACCCAAGTACCCGCTTGGTACAACTGGAAGCACAGGCCAGCCACCGCCATGCCGTTTTCGTCAATCACCCGAATGATGACATCTCCCGCAGATGGCGCATCAGCGACTGGTTCGTCAGTGGCTGCGTCTTCAGCATCTACTTCTTCGACGACATCGTCCGCGGCTGCGACCGGCTCATCGACGACTTCTTCGACAACCTCAGCCGTAGGCTCGCTGTTCAGGGCAACATAATCAGCCTTGACGAAACCGCCCTGGCCGCCGCAGTTGACCGGCAGAAATGCGAGGCCCTCGGCCCATTGTTCCGCGCCGGTAACTTCGACAGATTGCCCCTGGGAAAAGCGAACGATAACGTCCGCCGCGCCGAAGGCGTCCGCACGACAGGCAAGCCCGTCGCCTGGAAGCGGCGCATTGCTGTTGTCAACAACAACGCCGTAATCAACCGGTTGTTCCCAGGGAATGACTGTTGAAGATTCCTCTTCAGTTGGTGCGGTATCTTCTTCCGCCGCTTCCACGGGAGCAGAACTGCCGACACTGTCGCCTTCGAGAAGGGTGGAGGTGATGTACCCGGTGATGTCCCAGATTCCAGCCTGGTACCACATTGAGCCATCGGAGTCCGTAATGGGGCCGTCAACGATGTAGACCTTGGTGCCGTTCGGGATCGAGCCTATCGATGCCCCCGAGGAAGATGCGGAGTCGCGAAGTGTGGCGTCGCCGCCACCAGTGGAGATCGTCGCCGTGTCACCGGCATTCAGGTTGCCCTGTCCGAGAGCAACGATCGGGGCAAACAGGGAAAGCCCCATGAGCACAGCAATCAGGTAAAACGTAGCGCGCTGGGCGCACTTGCGGATTGTAGACAATCCCTTCCCTCCAGGTAGTGTCGCTTGGTTGAGCAGCCCCTCAACCAGGTGTCTGAGTCGGGGAACCAGGGTGTTGTACCTGGTCCAAGCCACGTATACCGTCATCGCTAGCCAACGATGTTGAGCCCGTTTTCCGGAATGCGGGTTCTGGTATATCCCCGTCAAAGGCGAAGGCCGTCCCCTTCGCTTGCCTGGTACTCCCAGGTCAAGGTATCGATCAGTGACCGCGGGATCACTGTGTGTCCAGAAGCGTGTACCAATGATCGCCCCCGGTCCTCCACAAAATCCGCAGTGCAAACATCGGAGTTCCGTGTCTACTGGCCCTGCGAAACGTCCTAGCCATTTTATTGGTTGAGAGAGGTAAGGCTGGAGATGTCGCCGCTACGAGCATCCAGTCATTCACCTAGTTTTCCCGCACCAATCCATGGTCGATGAATCAATGTGGAACAACAGGCTCACAGACCGAATCCGCCCTCGCATTGTGCGGCGATTTCCTGCCTAACAGGTACACCCGATTGACGCCTTCGCCCAGCCAATGAGTCCAGCGTCCGAAAGTACCAAATCCCCTAGGACACGTAGAACGTAACAAAGTGCATTTTCAGTGTCAAGCCGAGCCGAATGCAGTACATTGACTGGAATATTGCTGCAGGCCATGCAAATCGACATTCAGTCCCACCCAAGTGCCTCACCACCTGCCGATCAAGAGCCGCCGAATTGCTCCGTTGTCCCAGAGTCGAAGGTCGCTGGAGCGGAACCGATTTGGTATACGTTTGGACCCGATATCGTCGCCAATCCGCCACTTTGCCACATTCGAGCTGTGCCAGTTCGGCACGCGCATGAGTGGACTTTAGATGCGCCGAACAACGTTTCGGCGCATCTATTGTGTAAACGTGTCAGGTAGGCACATCTAACATGTCTTGATAGTGCATGCATGCACTATGGGTGGTCTAGCGGCCTAAATCCGTGCTAGAGCCCGGTCACTCGCAAAATCGGTCGATAGAAGGGCTTGGATTATGGGTTCACGGCCCACGCTAGAGCACATTGCTCTTGGATCGATCCTGTGTGCGGCTCCCGTATGACGCAGGCGGGCACACTCAGTCCCGATCATGCCCTGGGCCGCCGGGTCAGCTAACTTTCCGGGTTGTCCATGGCCTGGCGCCGGCGCCGGTAGCGATTTCCCAAGCCAGCCTGGGCCTCCGAATCAGCGTCGCGCCGCTGCGCGATTGCCACATCGAGTTCTTCCTGGATTTGCTCGAGTCGCACACGGACGCGCTGTTCGTGGAGGTACCAGACATCACGATGGAGGGAGGCATCAACCTGTCGAAGTTCTTCCATTGCAGAGTTGAAATCGGAAAGCCGGTAGGTCGTTTCGCGGTACTGTTCGCCGGCTTCCTCGAGGCGTTCATTGAGGCGGTCGAGTCGTTCTTCGAACGTTTGGCGAAGCTGTTCGAAACGAGCGTCATTCTCCTGCCGCGCATCGTCGTGCATGTCGATGAGCAAGTCGTGGCGTTCGGTCAATTGGGCGTGGATCCGGCCGAGGTCCTGGCGGAGGGCGAGTTCCCCGGCCCTGAGCTCATCGAGCGTGGGGTCGACATGGACAAGTCCGCGGCGCTGGTCCTCAAAGGAGTCGTAGAGATGGCCGAGATCCGCCCGGAGCTCGTCTAGCCGGGCGCTGTAGCTCTCGGCGATCTCCTGAACATCGGTCGTCCGGCGGCGGGCCTCCTGGTCAACGATCTTGATGGCGTCTTCGGCGCGGATGATATCGCGACGGAATCCCTCCACCTCCGTCCGCACGCCGTCGATCGTGTCGCGCAGGCCATGGCTGATGGCGTTCGTGCGATCTCCCAACGCCGAGAGGTGTTCGATGATGGTGACGATCTCATCGAGTCGTTGATCGGTTTGGCCGGTGTCGTCCACCTTGCGGCGCGATGTTTCCAGAAGCTCGCTGACGTGCGCCTGGAGCGAACGGATCGGGCGCACGCCATCGTCGACTCGTACTTCCAGCTCCTGCAAGAGCTGGCGCGTCCGGTTTTCATCGAGCGCACGGGCCTGGGCCGACTGCTGCGATTCCTGGCGGAGCTGTTCGATCGCCAGGCGCAACTGGGCACCAAGCGTTTCGCTTTGCTTGAGCATCTCTTCGTCGCGCGTCTGGCGGCTCGCCAGTTCACGATTGGCGGCGCGCAGTTCATCGACCTGGTTCTGGAGCGTCGCGATCCGCGCATCGTCGCGTCGTCGATCATCGTCCTGCCGATAGGCGGCAACGGTAGACCGGGGGCCGCCTCCGCTAGCAGGTCCCTGAGTTGCGGAATTATCGGGGGATGCCGGCTCATACTGATCGTTGGGGGTCATCAATGAGTGTCCTTCGGCGCGCATGCCATTGTCAGGCGAGTTGAAAGTCTGTATGATGTCGCAATGATGGCTGCTGTGTACGTACACTCGGGCGAGCCCCTCATGGGTGTTGTCGCATTGGCGTTGGGCAGCCGTACCGAAACGATGGCGCTACGGCAAGGATACGGGAAAGGGAGGTCGGCATGCCCAGTTCAGGGCCTGGCCGGGGGGAGAAAAGAGACGTAGCCAGCGGCAAATCGCCTGGCTGGACCGACGCTGGCGAGCGAGTCGATTTGCTCCACGGTTCATCATGATTGCGGTGGTACGGGGGGTCCGTCGAGCAGCGTAATCGCATCGGTGACGCACCGGGCCAGCGCGTGTGACTCATAGCCACCCTCGAGAACGGCCAGGAGCCTGCCGCCGCAGTGCAGTTCGGCGAGTGATAAAGACTCCTGCATGAGGCTTTGGAAACCGTGATCGGTCAACGCCATGCCGCCTACGGGATCCTCGTGATGGGCATCGTACCCGGCCGAGATTATCAACATCTGCGGGGCGTACCGGTTGATGGCAGGAACAATGACCTGACGGAATGTGTCCAAGAACCGATCGTCATCCGTACCCGGCGGCAAGGGGAGGTTGAGCGTGTGGCCAGTTCCCACACCGACCCCGGTTTCGTCTCGGAATCCGGTTCCTGGGTAGAGTGGTGACTGGTGCAGCGAGCAATAGAGCACGTCGGCTCTTCCATAGAAGATATTCTGGGTTCCATTGCCGTGGTGGACATCCCAATCGATGACAGCGATTCTCTCCAGGCCGGAGGCGATGGCGTGGGCAGCCGCGATCGCGACTGAATTGAGCAGGCAGAATCCCATCGCCTGCCCGGCGGTGGCGTGATGGCCTGGTGGGCGGGCGATGACGAAGGCTCGGTCGATCTGGCCGGCCATCATTGCATCCACCGCGTTGATGGCCCCGCCGGCGGCCATCCGCGCGACGTCCACGGAATCGGGGCGAACCACAGTATCGGAATCCAGCCAGGCACCGCCCGCGGACGCCACGGCTTCGAGGTGGGCGAGCATCGCCGGTGTGTGGACCCGGAGGATGGCGGCGTCGGTGGCCGGCGAACATGCGACCGAGGGGCGATTTCCGAGGAGGCGGCGTTGTTCCAGCGCACAGTCGACCGCGATGATTCGTGCCGATCGCTCCGGATGGTCACCGGTATCGTGCTTCAGGAACGCCGATGAGCGAATGATTGCGTTCCGGGATCGCATGGTCAGCCCGAGCGTCCTTTCCAGATTGAGCGGTCGTTGCCTTGGGGCCAGAAGGATTGGCGTTAGGAGCCTGTCCGTCCGACCTTGTTCCGGTTGCCGCCGGCACGTTTTGTCGTGGGCGATGTCTCGGTATGGCCGGCCTCGGCTACCCGGCGACGGCGGGCCGACCGCGCCGCCGAAATCGGCGTGATGGTCGCCGATGGACCGTTTGCACTTGATGTCGGGTGGCCATGCCCATGAGCCTGATCATGGACTGCCAGTGGGCGATGGATGAAGCTTGTTGGACCCATCCAGTTGTAGAGGATCGCTCCACCAATGGGGAAACACAGGATACCCATGGCCCAGAGCACCTTATTGTCACCACGCACACGAGGACGGCGGACGAGATCGCGAATTGCCTGCACGCAGAGGGCATATTGGGCGGCACCGAGAATCATGATCAGTGTCGCTAGCATGGCGGTTTGGAGCGTCATCGGTGTGTATCCGGAAGCATCAATATTGGGTGGCAAACGATCGTTGAAAGGCTTCTGCCGGACAACGATCCGCCTGTCTGGTTGACGGCGATGCGAGTGCATTCTTCTATTATAAATACAGTCAACGCAACAGGCGATTGTACGTTCAGGTCAGTTCCCCGATCGCTGTACGAAATTCTGAACCAGGTAGCCCGCCTGGGAGCTTTCCACGACCACTGCCGGATACCAGGTGTAGCCATCGGCGTCGACCGGTGCACTCGAGATTTCGAGCTGGGTGCCGAGCGCTAGTTCCTCAATGATATCGGCGCTGGACGACGGTTCGCTTCTGAGATTGACGAGGTCCTCGGTCGTCTCGACCAGATCGCCAACCGCCAGATCAAGTGGTTCGACTGGCGTTTCTTCGCCTGCGTCTTCATCTAACGGAGTATCGGCGGCCAGCGGCTGGTTCCCATCGAAGATGACGTACCGGGCCGAACCGCCGGTCTTGAACGGTTGCACCTTGATCAGCTCTGGTTCTGTCCAGGTCCAGCCCCCAAACGTGGCCCAACCCTGTCCGGTCGCGCCCGGCAGGTATTCCTGGCTGACATCCGGTTCGGGCGGCGTCATCGTCAAGGTGTGATCCCATGGCTCACCGCTGAAATCGGCGATCTCGAAGGCGATTTCGGAGAAGAAGGCCGGAAACGCGTTCAGGTTCCGGACTGTGGCGTAGAGACCGATGCCGCGCTGCACCCATTCCTGGTTCGATCCCAGGGCGCGGTAGCGGAAGTCGGCGATATCGAAGATTGACTGGCCGAAGATGACTTCGTCGATGGTGATCTCCCAGCCGCCGATGCGGATCGTCTCACCGATCGCCGCCGGCGACGAAGGATCGCTGCCAGTTTCGCTATCGCTGGCATCGAGGTCCTCGAAAACCGGGGCTTGCGCGCCATCGCCGAGGGCAAAGATTCCATCCGCCCAGGAGCCGCCCAGCATCGGCGCGTCGAACCAGAGGGTGGCTACTGCTGGATCGTTGACCGTGATCGCGACCCAACCTTCAGTGGCCGCACCCGCTTCGACGACGGCCTGCAGCATTGGTTCCGGTACGACGACCGCCTGGGTTCGCCGCAGGACGCCGTCACTCCCGGTGGCGGCGAAATCAACCATCTGGATGGTTTGGGCCCGGTCGCTGGTGTTCTGCACCGATATCCGTGCGCATAGATACGCCTGTCCTTCCGGAGCGGGGGGATTCTCGGCATTGGCCGCAGCCATGAGTGACGATGCTTCTTCGCCGCCAACGGTCTCGAGCACCGTAATCGTCCATGGTCCGAGGTTGGCGGATTCGCCAATCTGGTACACGGTGATGGCGCCGGTCGATGACGTCTCCTGGAATACGACCACGTTGTGTCTCCTGCGTGAGGGTTGGCAATGCGGTATCTGGAACGATTGGGCTGGGTATCCGGTTTCCGGGCGATCCGTGGGAACGGTTGGTCTGACATCTAAGAGCAATGTGCCTTAATGCTTTCTGAATGGTACCGCGAACGAATGTCGTCACGGTGAACGTGGAATCCTTGCAGCATGGGCTTGATTTGCTTTATCCATATTCATTGAAAGCAAAGGGAACTAGCCCTTGCGTGCGTATAGGCTTCAACAGCTGTCTGTATAATTCTTTTGTGTGGGAGTGATCCAAATGTGCACATCTCCCGTTTTACCTTGCAGATGCCCCAAGCATTTGGGCTGAAGGGCCTACAAATTGCTCGTC
>JALZMD010000441.1 GCA_030858375.1 Chloroflexota bacterium | reverse complement strand
GTTCAAGGGCTACGAGTACGGGCGCACGGCGAACCCGACCCGGACCGCCCTGGAAGACCAACTTGCGTCGCTCGAAGAGTCCGCCTGGGCGCTCGCCTACGCCAGTGGCACCGCGGCCGCCCAAAATATCTGCTGGCTGCTGGATCCCGGTGATGAGGTGCTGCTCTCGAACGATATCTACTCGGGCACGTACCGCTTCCTCGTTGGTACCCTGGCCCGCTACGGCGTCGTAACGACGCTTGTCGACTTCGCCGATCTGGATGCGACCCAAGCGGCCATGAAGCCCAATATCAGGATGGTGTGGATCGAAACCCCGACCAACCCGAGCCTGAAGGTTACGGATATTGCGGCCGTCGCAGCGACCACCCAAGGCACGAATGCCCTGCTGGTTGTCGACAACACCTTCGCGACGCCGTACCTCCAGCAACCGCTGGCGCTTGGCGCTGACCTCGTGATGTACAGCACGACCAAGTACATTGGCGGTCACTCCGATGTCGTCGGCGGTGCGGTCACTGGCAACGATCCCGAGTTGGGCGTGTTTCTTCGCACCCAGCAGAACGCGGCCGGGGCCGTTCCCAGCCCCTTCGATTGCTGGCTCACCGTGCGTGGCCTGAAGACCCTCGCGATCCGCATGGATCGCCACAGCGAGAACGCGCTGGCGGTCGCAACCTACCTTGAGTCACATCCGGCGGTCGAGCGGGTTTTCTATCCCGGGCTGCAATGTCATCCCGCCCATGAAATCGCCCGGAGGCAGATGAAGGGCTACTCCGGCATGGTGTCGTTCACGGTCCGTGACGGGTTCGAGCGGGCCCAGCGGATTGTCGAAGGCACGAAGCTCTTCCTGCTGGCCGAAAGTCTTGGCGGCGTCGAGTCCCTGATCGAGCACCCCGGCAAGATGACGCACATCAGCGTTGAAGGCACTGGCGTCGGCGTGAGCCAGAGCCTGATCCGGATGTCGGTCGGCATCGAGCACGTCGACGACCTGATTGCCGATCTGGAGCAAGCCTTGGTCCGATAGCGGCGTCGGATGATCATGAAATCTCTTCACCTGGCGACATTTCAGATCAGATCTTTTTGTCCATTCGAGCGTGCGAGAAATGTGTGGAATTCAACAACGGTTGGCAGTGAGCAAGCCGTTGCCTCTACCGTCGCGACTTGTTACACTTTTCACAATAGAGAACGAGCCAACACGATAACGTGGAGGTCTGCGGTGCCAATCCGACATGATGACGACTACCGGCGTAAGGAAATCAGGAGCTGGGACTCGTGGATCGAGGAGGCGATCCAGGAAGCCCAGGAGCGGGGCGACTTCGACAACCTCCCGCACCATGGCAAACCGGTCAAGATCGTCGAAACCCCCTTCGCCCCCGATATGAGTGCGGCGCTGACCACGCTGAAGAATGCCGGTTACGAGCCAACCTGGATGGAACTGGATCGGGACATTACGAGGTTGAAGGACGAGATGACGTCTTTTCTGGAGCGCTCGGCAGCATACCTTCAGAAAAGGGCGATCGAGCTTGAAGAAGCACCCGTGCGTGCTGAGCCGGCGGCTCCGGAGCGGCCCCTCGGACTGTTGGCGAGGATCATGCGATTTCTCAACTTTGCCGCCGATATCGATCTCGCAGCCCCACGTCAATCGACATTCGATGACCTGGTGCTGATTCGATTGAGGATGCGTGATCAATATCTTGAGCGTGCGGCGGCGGTGGACAAAAAGGTCACCGAGTTTCACGCCGCGCTGCCCCGAAACCTCTGGCACCTGGAGCGGATGCGCGTGACACCGGAATCCGCATCGAGGTCTTTCGACGCTGCCTGCCCGACACTGCTGGTATGACGCGCAGGTTGTGACTGGGTGTCCGATATACTTCACTAGTATTGAGGCTGGCTTCAATCAATTCAGGCAGATGAGGATCAATGAACTACACCTTGCTGCGAAATGCGATCGCGGTTCTCGCCATTGGCGGACAACGCTTCCTCATCGATCCCATGCTCGATCCAAAGGCCGCCCGGCCGCCCGTTGCCAACTCCCCGAACCAACATCCCAACCCGCTTGTCGAATTGCCGATTGGCTTGGAGGAACTGGTCGCCAATGTCGACGCGCTGATCGTAACCCACCTCCACAAGGACTATTTCGACGACACCGCCGCGGTCGTGATGAATCACGACCTGCCGCTGTTCGGACAGCCTGAGGACAGGGAGTGGCTCCAAGCAGCGGGCTTTCGAGCCATTCAGCCGGTGGATCCGGAGGCGACCATCGGCGATATCGCCCTAACCCGGACCGTCGGGCAGCATGGCACCGGCGAAATCGGCCGGCAGATGGCGCCCGTTTCCGGGTTCGCGTTTGATGCGCCGAACGAGTCGCGGGTCTACCAGGCGGGAGACACCGTCTGGTGCTCGGAGGTCGAGGACTCGATCCGCACGCATCAGCCTGAAGTGATC
>JALZMD010000408.1 GCA_030858375.1 Chloroflexota bacterium | reverse complement strand
CACATCGCGCAGCGTGTCCTGGTCCGCCAGCAGCATGGTCATCCGGTCGATCCCGATGCCGACGCCGCCGGTGGGGGGCATACCGTACATCAGGGCGGTGACGAAATCGATGTCGATCGGCATCGCCTCCTCGTCGCCCGCTTCCTTGTCCCGTTGCTGCTCCTCGAACCGGGCGAGCTGGTCCAACGGGTCGTTGAGTTCCGTGAATGAGTTGCCGATTTCGGCGCCGCCGATGTACGGCTGGAAGCGTTCAACATGCGTCGGGTCGGACGGCTTGCGCTTGGCAAGCGGCGAAAGCTCGACCGGGTAGTCGATCAGGAAGATCGGTTGGATCTGGTTGGGCCGCACGAACTGCTTGAGGAGCTCATCGACGATGCGGGGCCAGACCGTGCCGTCTTCGATATCGGCGCCCGCCTCGCGGGCGGCGCGCTGTAGTGATTCCTGATCGGGGTAGGCGGCGTAGTCGAGTCCGGAGCCGTCCAGGATTGCCTGGCGAAGCGACGTACGCGGCCACGGCGGCGTGACGTCGATCTCGTTGCCGTTGTTGACGAACACAGGTCCGCCATGGGCCGCCACCACGGCGCTATGGATCAGGTTTTCGACCGTATCCATCATCGTCTCGTAGTCGGCGTATGCCTCGTAGAACTCGAGCATCGTGAATTCCGGCGAGTGGTTCTTGTCGATCCCCTCGTTCCGGAAGTCCTTGCAGATCTCGTAGACGCGCTCGTAGCCGCCGACCAGCAGCCGCTTCAGGTAGAGCTCGTCGGCGATACGAAGGTAGAAGGTCTGCCCCAGCGAGTTGTGGAACGTGGTGAACGGCCGCGCAGCGGCACCGCCATAGAGCGGCTGCAACGTGGGCGTTTCGACTTCGATGTAGTCGCGCGCGTCAAGGAAAGCACGGAAGGCGGTGACGATCTTCGAGCGGATCGCGAAAACCCGGCGGGTTTCCTCGTTCGACATCAGGTCGAGGTAGCGTTGGCGGTAGCGTATTTCGACATCCTGGACGCCGTGCCATTTTTCCGGCGGCGCGTTGAGCGCCTTGGAAAGCATCGTCAGTGAAGTGGCCCGGACCGAGGTTTCGCCGGTTTTCGTGCGGAACAGCGTTCCCGATGCCTGCACGAAGTCACCAAGGTCGAACAGCTTGAGCGCGTCCGCAAACGCATCCTCGCCGATCTCATCCTTCCGGACGTAGAGCTGAATCTGCCCGTGCCCGTCGCGAACATGGGCAAAGATGGTCTTGCCCATATGACGGAAACCGACGATCCGGCCGGTGACGGTCACTGATTCCGCAGTGAGTCCATCGACCAGCGCGTCAGCGTCGAGGTCGCGGTCGAACAACCCCAGGGCCTCGCTCGACGTATGCGTTCGCCGCGATCGGGTGGGGTAGGGGTCAGTGCCACGATTGCGAAGTTCGATGGCTTTCTGCCGGCGAATCTCCTGTAGCTCGCTAAGTTCCATGATGTCTCCGAAAAACCTGGATGGCGTCCGCATGACGGGAGGCGGCAAGGGAACTTTGCGCCGCCCCTCCACGTCAGGAGGGGCGGCACGGTGCGGGGTGAAGCGCTACTTGACGGCGACCACTGTGTAGTTGACCTCACCGCCAGGAGTGATGACGGTTACCGCGTCACCCTCCTTCGAACCAAGGAGCGCCTGGCCGACCGGGGAGTCGGTGGAAACGCTGCCGTCGGGCAGGCTCGCCTCCTCCGGGGTCACCACGGTCCACGTGTCGGTTTCGCCATCATCGAATTTTACGGTAACGCGCGATCCCAGCGCGACGACTCCATTGGGTGAACCGCCTTTGAGCGTTTCCGCATTGCGAAGGAGTTGTTCGAGGTCCCGGACCCGGGCTTCGGTGTAGACCAGTTCTTCCTTTTGCTCTTCGTACTCGCCACTGTCCGACGCTTCGTTGTTGGTATTCGCGTCCTGGATGTTCCTGAAGAGATCGCGCAACCGCACGTCGCGAAGTTCGATAAGTTCTGCCTCCAGGCGTTTTTGGCCCTCGGCGGTGAGTTGAACGGATCGTTCTGTGCCCATATTGCAAACTCCTTTCCGGTCCAGCGACGTCTTTGGCGCGGGCTGGATGAACGACGAGTGTCCGCGTCGCAATGCGTAACACAAAGCCGGAGGCCAGAACCCCCGGCTTCTATCAATGAACCTGCCTTGAGTATAGGCCGGTTGAGTCCGGAAGTAAAACGGCACTAACCAACCGCGGTACATCGCAAAATCGCCCAGCCCGGCGCAGGAATGGACTCCTTCGTGCGATTACGAATCGGTTCGCCGGCCTGTGGCGGCTCCGGCAAATTCGGGCTGGCAGGTACCGGCCGATGCCGAACGGCACGGCTGATTGCCGGGAGGCGTGACACCCTGCCGGCTCCGCCTCTCAATTTTGAAACGTTGACCAATCCGTCACAAATGGGGCGCAAGTCTCTCGTGAACTTTGACATTAAGTCAAACGCTGTTGCATTCCTCACTCCCATACCGATAGCGCTCCCTTTACAAACGATAAGACCGTCTGTACACTCCGTACGTACACAGTGATCAAGGACTGGTTGGTCACTGCTGAGGTGACCCGCGCACCACGGATTGCCCGCGGTTTTCTAGAGGAGGGGTTCACGTGATTCTGAAGATACGGGGTAAGGACGTCTTGGCTGGATCGTCCGTGTCATTACGGGGAAGTACTGGTCAGACGCGTCTGGCCCGGGTGGTGACGATTGCCCTGTTGGGGCTGATGATGTTTGCCGGGTTTGGGGTCGCTGCGCCTGAGCGGGCGTTCGCCGGGCAGGCCGGGACGATCAACACGAACGGTGTCGAGATTTTCGAGCACCCAACGGACCTGACTGTGATTGGGTACGTGGGGTCGGGTGATCGAGTCGACATCTTCTGGGGCCCCGAGTTTTACATGTATGAAATCCGGACCAGTGATGGAACGGTCGGCTGGGTTTGGGCCGAGTTCGTCGATACCGGCGGCGGTGGATCGAGCGGCGGTTCTTCTGACAGCGCATCGTCGGCACCGGCGTCGACGTCGGCGAATTCCGCCGATCAGGCGGGGGCATGGTCGTGGTCGGCCTGGGCGATGATCGATGCCGATTCGCTCAACGTCCGCAACGATGCGTCAGCGAGTGCCGGGGTGGTCGATTCCTACGGACCTGGCGAATGGGTCGAGGTCATCGGCAACGAAGTCAACGGCTATTCGCCGGTTAATTACTACGGCGACATCGGCTGGGTCGCCTCGCAATACCTGAGCTGGGACGGCAACTTCAACAACGCGACGGTCTCTAGCGGAGCGGCTACCTCGTCCGGCGGCGGGTCGGCCACATCCGGCCAGGAGCACTGGATCGATGTGAATGGCGCGACCGGTCAGGTAACGCTTTACGTCGGTGATTCGGTCTATGCCACGTACTGGGGCTCGGTGGGATTCGATACGTCATCCGATGGCTTCTACTCGACGGCGAGCGGCACGTATTACGTATACGCCATGCACGATCCACTCGCCTACACGGCTTGGGCCGAGGCCTACATCACAGAATGGGTCGGGTTCGATCCCTCACGGTTCAACGGGTTCCATTCTTATACGAAGGATGGCAACGGCAACATCCTGCCCAACGGCGGTGGTAAGACCGGAGGCTGTGTCGCCCTTCCACCGGGGGAATCCCAGGCCGTGTACGACTTTTCATTCGTTGGTATGCGGGTGGAAGTCCACCGGTAGGCACGGGCTGCCCCTTCGTCCGCTGGATGGAGCGCGGCCGGAGGGGCCGGCTCGTCGGCAATGTGTTGATCTGGCATGATCCGGGGAAAGCTGACTGTGACATACTGCCGATCCAGGCGAATACGACGCACGAGGCGGCCGCTGATCCGGCGGCTGCTCGTGCTGTGCCTCGGATTGTCCGTTGCGGTGGCCGCCGGGTACGTGCTGAGCCAGGGGACTCCGGACTGGAACCTGACCGGTATGCCTGAACCGCCGACATCACGTTCCGCGACCGTCGCCACGGATGTGCTCAATGTGCGTGAGGCTCCGACGACCGATTCGGCGGTGCTGGACAGCCTGGTCGACGGCGAATCGATCGAGGTGGTGGGTGAGCCGGAATCGGGGT
>JALZMD010000389.1 GCA_030858375.1 Chloroflexota bacterium | reverse complement strand
TGGTTGCCGCCATGGGCATAGGCCACATGTGAGGCCTGGATCAGGATAGCCATTGCTCTGTTTCCACGTCACGCATCGAGGATGCCGGCGAGACCCACGGCATCGCATTGGCTGAGACCGACTTGGCCACTCGCCCGTTCGACTCGGAAATGGCCGCGGCATCGCACTCACCGGCGTTTCGTTCGCCCAGCGACCCGCTCCCACGGGAATCAGGGCTGGTTTGTCGCCGGCACGGTCGTGAAGGTTATCTCGTCGTTGCCGAGGTCGATACGGTCGATGTCGAGGTCGCGCGCCGCAAAGTAGGAGTTGACGCTGTCTTCGATGATCCCGGCGGCCCGGTCAGCAGGCAACAGGAAGCCAAGCACATCGTTGTCCACCGTCATATCGTCGATGACGAGATCGCCGTCGCGGGCAACCGGAACGCCGGAATACCCGATCTGCTGATTGTTCGATTCGAAATTGATGGCGATACCTTGGGGATCGACCGAAATGTCGAAGTCGCTGGCGGTCGATGAATTCACGTTGGCATCGATCTGCGACCGGAGATCCGCGACGGACAGGGTGTAGGTTCCGGCATCCAGGTCCCCCGGGACGCTATCCAGCTGGCTGGCGATTTGGGTCGACAACTCCTCGGAAATCCCTTCGGATACGGTGTCGCGCACCCTGGGGATACCCACGAACCAACCGACCACACAGCACAGGAGCAACAGCCCCAGCATGCTTCCAACAGCTATCAGGCAACCTCGTCGTCTCATCCGTCCTCCATCTTCGATGTGGCCACACGGCCAGCTACACCGGATTCCTGGTCATGCGTCGGATCGTTTCGTCGAACAGGTAGAGACGGCAGGTCCCATCGCGCTGGTTACAGCATACCGGAGATCAGCGCCGGCTATGAGCGACGGCGAGGGTGCGTCACCGCATCAAGAGCATTGGCTCAGGGTCAAAGGTCAGTCCAGCCAGCACCGCCACGCCAATGTTTGCCGGAGACGATGTGCCCGACCACGGCCCGTTCCAGGCTGGTCGCCTGCGGCAATTCGTCGATCTCTGCGTCGAGCATGCCGAAGACGAACTGCTGGATGCCACGGTTATTCGGTTCGGGAACGTACGCAAGATGGAAGCGGTTCTTGAACTGGATGATGTTCGCTCCGGGTGACAAGTACTCGTCGAGTTGGGGATCGAGCATCCAGGAAATGCAGACTGCGATCCGGGCCGGGGTATCGGGAAAATACCGGTCGAAAAACGGCTTGACTTGGGCGAATGAGGCATCGCAGGCGGATGGACTGAGTGGCCCTGAGAAGTCGGTGATGTGTACGGAAAGGGCCACATCCTCACTCCCGAAGGCAATCCCTGAAGCATTGATCGACTCCCGAAGGCGTTCATCGAGATGGACGCGCTCATACTGAAGCCGGCCCAACTGATAGAGCTGGCCGCGCATGTGATGCGTCAGCCACCCTGGGGCGTCGATCCCGCCCTTGCCGTAATTCTTCCGGTGTACGGACATCTTGCGGCCAATATCGACCAGCGTGCGCCGGGACGTCTCTTCCGTAATCCCCAACTGGCGATGGTACTCGAGGGTATGCGGCTTGACCGCGACCAGCACGTAGAAATAGAAGTACCGGCGCAACTCGCCCAACTCGCGGGGAAGGACCGGGAAGTTTGGCGGCGCCCCAATTTGACCGATCGTGCGCACGACGGAATGGACGGCCCGCTCCAGAAGCCACCAGATGCCCGGTGTCCGAGCGGGATGAGGCAGGAGCCACACCAGTTTGTCGAATTCATCATGGGGTACCGCAAGGTCGAGAAACTCGGGTGCGGCATCGTCCGGACGCGGCAAGGTAACGTCAAAGGGGGGAGCGCCGATGTCATCGAGATGGGCGAGCCACAATCGCGTCGCGTCATCCTGAGTCAGGATCTCCCGCAACTGATCGACTGACTGTGTACCTGGCAAGACCCGCGACATGAGGTTCCCCATTCGTTTGCGTAGATGCGCTATTCATCGATCGTCCAATATTGCGAACACCCGATACTAGCGTACAGGGACAAACGGAGGGGCGCACGAGGCGACACTCGAACGAATACGTCGAGGGGTGGTGCAGAGACATGGGGACACGCCGTACCAAGCCGAGTCACGACCGAACGGTGCCGAATCCGAAGCCGAATGCACGCGCTGTGAACACCGGCAGCGTGAGGCGAATCCCGCCGATGTTCACGATCATCGCCCGGCGCTCACTCCTGGTACGTTTCGGAAGTTGCGCCGCGGGCTGCGTCTTCCACGTCCTCGGTTTCGATTCCGGGGTCGACATCACTGAAGGCATCAACCGTATCCGGCGGCGTGATGTCCGGTGCGGTTTCCAGCTCGACAGAAGTGTCGCGAATGAATGCGGTGGCTTGTTGCCGTGATTGGTCGATTATCGCCTGAGCGGATTCCGGGAGACCGCTGGCGCCAGGGGTACTGGTGGGCACGGTACCGGTGGCAGGCGACACGCCGATCTCCGCTGCTCCATATTCGGCGTGGTTTCCGTTGGCCGAGACATCAGGGGTCGCTTCCGTGCCCCTGCTGCCCAGGCCGGCTGCCGTTGCCTGAGCCTTTCCGGCGGCCTGCTTCGCCATTTTTTGCGCGGAATTGCCGACTCTCGTGGCGGTTTGCTTGACGCTCGCCCCGGTGGTTTTGACCGTGTCGGATCGACTGACCTGACCAAAGATATCCTTGACTCGATCCAGGAAGTGATTCACCGGAGCCCTGCCTTTCTACCGCGACCAGCGCGATGCCTCTCCACATGTGGTGCCGATTGTGAAGCAATGCCAAAACATTGCAAGGTGGCATCGACGGTGCGACACGGATTCAATCCACGCGGCACTCGCTGCGTTGCAACATCCGCCTGCCTACGCAGCGCCTGACCTCGACCGGACGACACGAAAGCCAATGTTTCCCGCCGAGCTATCCGGCGTGTTGGAACTCCGCGAATCGACCCGGTACCTGTTGCAATAGGACTTGTGGCAGAGGTAGGAACCGCCACGCATCACACGCGCCTTGCCCACGTCGGGCCCAACCGGATTTTCGATCGGGCTCTTTCCATAGTAGTCCGGGCCGAACCAGTCGGCACACCATTCCCATACGTTGCCAGTCATATTAAAGAGCCCGTACCCATTCGGAGGATAGGCGTCGACAGGCGCGGTGACCTCGTACCCATCGGCAGCACGATTTCGATCCGGGAACGATCCCTGCCAGACATTCATCCGGTGCCTGCCGTCAGGGATCAGTTGGGTGCCCCAGGGAAAGTGGGAATTCTCGCTCCCGCCTCGGGCAGCGAATTCCCACTCCGCCTCGGTTGGCAACCGGGTGCCGGACCACTGGCAGAACGCCTGGGCATCGTTCCAGGAAACGTGCGTCACCGGATGATTTCCGCGGGAGGCGATGTCGGATCGAGGTCCTTCCGGATGCGCCCAGGTCGCGCCGAAGACTTGCCGCCACCAGGGGGCGTCCACCACTCCTCGCGTCGGCGGAAATCGTTCCGGAATGAACCCGCCGAACACGAACGACCAGCCGTACCGCTCGGCTTCGGTGC
>JALZMD010000315.1 GCA_030858375.1 Chloroflexota bacterium | reverse complement strand
TTGCGGAGGACCTGCCGCCGGGCGAGCCAGTCGAGATCACGATCCCGGACGATGCGGCCGCCGGTGACACATTCGAGTTCTACTGCTCGGTGCCAGGTCACCGTGAAGGCGGCATGGTTGGGAATCTGACCATAATTTAGCCCGACCTCACGTCAGGATCCACGAAAACGGCCGGGTGCCTCCAGGCATCCGGCCGTTTTCCCGTGTGGGCGTTCCCGATGTGCACCGCTGCATCGCACACTCGAAATGACAGGGTCGGGCCCGACATGGTGGCGCGCCCTACCGGCTGTATCGGCACATTACCTGGCCAACCTCCCGGCGACGAAAAGGGCAAAGTGCGATACAACTACATCCCTGACCACGTCCCGGAGCGTAAGCCGGCCGTGGGATACCGTATGTACAGCACCAAAGGAGTCCACGATGGCCGGGTTGGAGTTTGGAACGATCGAGGATCTCACTGAAGCCACCTCGGGCATCCTCCGGATCGAGGGCGAGCGAGTCGAGGTGCTCGACCTCGCTACCCTTCGCGATGGCCTCATCGACCGCCTGGCCTGGACGGCCGTATTCGGCGATGACGAACCGAGGATACGGGCGCGCTGGCTGATCCGCCACGTCGCTAGTGCCACCGGCGCCTGGAGCGCTTCGATCCACGATCTCTACATGGCGGCCGGCCAGGATGCCTATTCCCACGTCACGACGCCCGCGATCAATGTTCGCGGTATGGCCTACGATTTGGCGCGGACCGTGTTCCAGGCGGCGCGGGTAACGGCCAGCAAGCAGGTCATCTTCGAACTGGCCCGCTCGGAGATGGGCTACACCCAGCAACGGCCCGGCGAATACGCTTCGGTCGTGCTGGCGGCGGCGGTGAAAGAGAGCTGGCAGGGGCCGGTTTTCATCCAGGGTGATCACTACCAGGCGAGTCTCTCAGCCTGGGGCAAGGATCCGGCTGCTGAACTGGAGGCCGTGCGCAACCTGACGATTGAGGCGATCCGCGCCGGGTACGGCAACATCGACATCGACGCCTCGACGCTGGTCGATCTGTCGCTGCCGACGCTCAAGGAGCAGCAACGGGCGAACTACGTCAACACAGCCGACCTAACCCAATCGATCCGCGCCGTCCAACCGCCGGGCGTCACGATTTCGATTGGCGGCGAGATCGGTGAGGTCGGCAAGACGAACAGCACGATTGAGGATCTCGACGCCTTTATGGAAGGCTATGCGGAAGAACTCGCGCACCGTGAACGCGAATCGGGCAAGCCGATCATCGGCATGAGTAAGATTAGCGTGCAGACCGGTACGAGCCACGGCGGCGTCGTGCTTGCTGACGGCTCGATCGAGGAGGTGAGTGTCGATTTTGACACGCTGGCCGAGCTCTCGGCGGCATCGAAGGCGAAATACCGGATTGGCGGCGCCGTCCAGCACGGGGCTTCGACCCTGCCGGAGACGGCGTTCGGCAAGTTCGCGGCCGCCAATGCGATCGAGGTGCACCTCGCGACCGCCTTCCAGAGTGCGATCTACGATTCTCCGTACTTCCCGCCGGATCTAATGAGCCGGATGTACGCCTACCTCGATGAGCATCATTCCGACGAGCGCAAGGTCGGGCAGACTGACGCCCAGTTCTATTACAACGCGCGCAAGCGGGCGCTCGGTCCGTTTAAGCGGGATCTTTGGCTGCTGCCGGAGGACGTGAAAGCTGGGATCCTCAATGAGCTCCGGCAGCGGTTCGTGCTGATCATGAACGAGCTCGGCGTGGCCGGGCGGGGAGAACTGGTCGACCGCTATGTGAAACGGGTGGACTTCCCGGTGTACCGCGAGGGCGATGGCTCCAACCTGACCAATGTTGATCTGGGCGAAGAAGGGGAGTAAAAGGCTCTTGGCGTTCCCCCTGCGAAATTCCCGGTTACCTCCCAGGCTTGATCGCCCGGATCGTGACCTTCGTGCTCAGTGGGCCGAGGCGTGGCAAGTCCGTGCCGGACTCGGCCCGTTTTCGCCGGGCTCCAGCCCGAAGCTCGGTCTTCCGGTCGCCGCGGACGATCGTGCCCCAGGCCAGCGCCCCGAGGTGCGGGATCTCGTGGTGCGGCGATCCTGACAGCGTCACCGCGACCGGCGCCAGGCCGGCCCGGACCAGCATCTCCTCCAGATCGGTCCGGCGATAGTGGCGGTGCCACCCCTTCATCTTCGTTTCGAGCGGCTGCTTGCCCAGGCCGGTGACATCCTGCACGTAGCGGAAGAGGTTGAGCGCATCGAGCCAAGCCACTGGCCCCTCGACCGGCACTCGAATCGTCAACGACCCACCCGGCGCCAGCAGGTGGGCAAAACAGGAGATCCACGCCTCTTCGTCGACAACGTGTTCAAGGACGTCGAGCGCAACGATCCGGGATGCGGCGATCGAAGCCATCGCAAGATGAGGAATGGGTTCCGCGGCACGGGTTGAGCCCAGGTCCAGTTCCTCGCCGTCCCAGGTGGCGTTCGCCAGAACGGCGGTGTGGGACTTCGTCGTGAACGTCGAAAATTCGATGCGGCGGTAGGTCTGGGTTGCGGGTGGTGGCGTATCGAGGGGGGTGGATCGATTCAAGGGGGCTCATCCTGACAGAAGGTCGATTGCGTTGCTTCGTATACTCCCATACATCCACGGCGGATTCGCGCACTCCCACTTCGGAGATTCCCATGCACATCGTCTCCCTGCATCCGATCGATCCCGAAACGGTCCACCGCTACGTGGCATCGCTCCAGGGCGAACCGCCCGATCCTTCGCTCAACGGGGCTTTGAACGGCAATCCCATTGACGACGCCCGGCGCGCCCGTGCGGGCGACGAGCGAGCGGCAACGCACCTGACCTACGGACTGGCCCGGGCCCTTGCCCACACGCTGCCGATCTTTTCGCATGACGCATTCGGACTGTCGTTCTGGGAAGCACAGGTGGACCGCCCACTTGGGATGTTGATGCGGCCTCCGGCCCGGCTCTTCATCGAGGCCGGGCTCGATACCGCGGTCGCCCGGGCGATGCCGACGCGGCTCGATTTCCAGATGGGGATGATGGGCGGGGCCTACATCCCCGCCCGGCTGATGAAACAGGCCCATCAGATGCTCGACGAGCACATGGAGCGGTCGGTCAAGCGGCTGATGGCCGCCGAGTACGACCCGATGGCGTCGCTGGGCCTGATGTATGAGGCCGTTTCGTACGCGCGAGATAACGGGATGGGGCTGTACGAGGCGCTGGACGTGATTGGCTCCGAAGGCCAAGGGTTGCCTGGGGCAACAGTGATCCGGCCCGACCGCAAGCGCCTTGACCGGGGCGTTGCTGAGCGTATCGCGGACTACCAGAAACCACCGAAGAAGCCTGGGTTGATCCAGCGGATGATGGGCCGGGGTGGCTCGCCCGCGAGCGTCAACGGCCACCTTCCGGAATGCGAACGGTAGAGCCAGGCACGAAGCGACTTGAACGTCGTTGCACGACGCGCCGCAGGCGAGGGGAGGCTGTGAAGCAATATCTCTTGCCGCAGTGAGTCATGTGCCGTCGCGGTCCTACATCGTCGGCCTGCGGGCCTCCTTGCAGGATGCCGGAAGACATTCAATGCCAGTCGCTAACGACCCGATCGCTACGCTTCAACCTCGTCCTGCATGACCCGCTCAACCTTGACATGGAATGGTCAAAGTTGGTATCGTTCTTGGTGTTAGCACTCTCTTAAGAAGAGTGCTAACACAGACAGGAGTTGACGAGCGTGGAGATCAATCAACCAGAATCGGTGGTCTTGACGGAGCGTCAGCGGTCGATCCTGAAGCTGGTCGTGCAGGAATACGTGGCGACCGGCCGCGCTGTTGGGTCCAAGACCCTAACCGAGCGGTATTCGATTGGCGTGTCGTCGGCCACGATCCGCAATGAGATGGCGGATCTCGAACAGGCCGGATTCCTCCAGCAGCAACATACCTCGGGCGGGCGGATTCCGACCGACCGAGGCTATCGGTACTATGTCCATCGCCTGATGGGGGCACCGGAGCTTTCTTCGGGCGACCAGATCATGATCCGGCACCAGTTCCGGCAGGTAGAGTTCCAGCTCGATCAGTGGGTGGAATTCGCCGCGTCGGTGCTCGCCGAGACTGCGGGCAACGTGTCGATCGTTTCGGCGCCGCGTACGCTCGTGGCCAGGATGCGGCATTTCGAACTGATCGCCTTGCAGCCGCGTCTGGCGTTGCTCATCCTGGTGACTCAGGAAACCGCCGTCCGGCAGATGATGGTTCACCTGCCGGAAGATACGGAGCAGGCCGAGCTGAGCCGGTTGGCCGATTCACTCGTGGCCGAAACCCGGAGCCTGAGCGCGGACGAAATCGAGCGCCAGGTGTTTGGCGTCACCGATCTTGCACGGTACGTGATCGAGCAGGTCACGGTGGGGCTGCGCGGACTCAACTCGGTGGAGCGGACCCAGATCCGGCATTCCGGCATCGAGAACATTCTCGGCCAGCCGGAGTTTGCCGGGGAAGAGGCCCAGAGCGTGCTCGACTTGCTGCGCGGCGGCTCGCTGTTGAGTGCGGTGTTGCCGCAACTGACGGCCGGAACCGACGTGCAGGTCTTCATCGGCGACGAGAACCCAACCGATGCCCTGCGCCGCTTCGGCGTCGTCATGGCCACCTACGGCATCAACGGCGAGGTGACCGGTATTCTTGGAGTGCTGGGGCCGACGCGCATGTCGTACTGGCGGTCGATTTCCTCAGTGCGGTACATGGCTCGGTTGATGAGCGACCTGATGGAGGATTTGTATTCCTCATGAGTCACGCGATGAAACACCGAGCCGGGTA
>JALZMD010000284.1 GCA_030858375.1 Chloroflexota bacterium | reverse complement strand
TGCCGGAAGGGACGGAGATGGTGATGCCGGGGGACAACGTGCAGATGGGGGTGGAGCTGATCACGCCGGTGGCGATCGAGGAAGGGTTGCGGTTCGCGATCCGCGAGGGCGGCCGGACCGTCGGCGCCGGCGCCGTCACCCAGATCACCGAGTAGTTTTCAGAGTAGCGATCGATGCCGCTTCCCAACTGAGGGAAGGCATCGTTCGTTCGCAAGCGAGGGAATCGCAACAATGGTTACGGCGCGCAAGGCGACCCAGAAAATCAGGATTCGCCTCAAGGCCTACGATCACAAGATTCTCGACCAGTCGGCAGGCCGCATTGTGGAGACGGCCGAGGCGACTGGCGCCAAGGTCGCGGGCCCCGTGCCATTGCCGACCCGAATCGAGAAGTTCTGCGTGATCCGGTCACCGTTCATCGATAAGGATTCGCAGGAGCAGTTCGAGATTCGAACGCACAAGCGACTGATCGATGTGTTGGAACCGAGTGGCAACACGATTCGGGCGCTCATGCGACTGAATCTGCCAGCCGGTGTGGATATCGAAATCAAGCTGTAGCGGATGAGCGCGTTTCGGCCACGACCGCGACTTGCGGCTGGCGGAACACTGCACAACACGCTCTGCAAGCGGATGCGGCGCATGGCGCTGACTCCGCTTCCTGACGAAGAGCAGGGGAGAGCCAATGGTTCAGGGATTGATCGGGCGAAAGCTCGGTATGACACAAATATTCGACGAGCAGGGTCTGGCCCGGCCGGTAACGGTCATCGAGGCTGGTCCATGTGTGGTAACGCAAATTCGGAACGAAGAGACGGATGGCTACACGGCCGTGCAACTCGGGTTCGGTATTGCGAAGAAGCTGAACAAGCCGCAAGCCGGCCACGTTCGCGCCAGTGGCCATCAGGTCAAGACGCTCCGTGAGTTCAAGGCCGATGATTACAGCGGTATTGAAGTGGGACAGGTCTTTAAGGCTGATACCTTCGCTACTGGCGACGTCATAGACGTGACCGGCACCTCCAAGGGCCGCGGTTTCCAGGGTGGCATGAAGCGCCATGGATTCGCCGGCGGTCCCGCGACCCACGGACAATCTGACCGAGCGCGCGCGCCGGGATCCATTGGATCCAGCGCCACGCCGGGACGAGTGTTCAAGGGTATGAAGATGGCCGGGCACATGGGCAACGATCGGGTGACAGTGCAGAACCTGACGGTTCTTCGGGTGGATGCAGAACGCAATCTGTTACTCGTCGAAGGATCGGTTCCGGGCCCGAACAATGGCACGCTCCTGATCAAGCGTGCGGTGAAGGGTCAAAAGTAGTCGCCGGGCGTACGTCCGCGATGACTCATGGGAGCAAGAACAACGATGCAGATTGATCTTCATAACACCCAGGGCGAGGTGGTCGGTAAGGCCGAACTCGATGAAACCGTTTGGGGAATCGAACCGAACATTCCGGTGATGCACCAGGCGCTGATCCGTCAGCTGGCCAACGCCCGTCTCGGTACACATCAAACCAAGACCCGTGGTGAAGTTCGCGGTGGTGGCCGTAAGCCCTGGCGCCAGAAGGGAACCGGTCGCGCTCGACAGGGCACGATCCGGGCTCCGCAGTGGAAGGGCGGTGGCGTGGTCTTCGGACCGCACCCGCGCAAGTACACCCAGGCGATGCCGCGGCAGATGCGCCGATTGGCGATCCGCTCGGCGCTGTCCGCCAAGCTGGCCGACGATCGCCTGACGGTGATCACGGGCCTTGGCGAGATCGAAGCCAAGACGAAGGCGTTCAAGCAGTTGCTGAGCAACCTGCCTGAATCCCGGTCAATTTTGGTCGTGCTCGCCGACAAGAATGAGGCGATCGAACGATCCGCCGCCAATCTTGCCGAGACGAAGACGATCATGGCTCCGGTTCTCAACATCCGGGACGTCCTCAAGTACGACCGGCTGCTAGTAACGGAAGAGGCGCTGGCCGTCATCGAAGGATTATGGGCGCTGCCGGAAGCGAAACGTACACCAAGCCAGTGGAAACTGGACCGGTTGGCGGCCAAGAGCGCAGCCACTGAGGAGGTTGCATAATGGCTGAGCTCCGATTGGAGGACGTCATCCGGCGTCCGTTGATCACGGAAAAGAACACCTGGTTGATGGAACAGGGGCAGTACAGTTTTGAAGTCCATCCCGATTCCAACAAGATCATGATCAAAGCTGCGGTCCAGGCCACGTTTTCGGTCAGGGTCAAGGCGGTCAACGTGTTGAACGTCAAGCCGAAACCGAAATCCCGAATGGTTCGCCGTGGCGCCGGCCGTATCAGCGGGTCCACTGTTGGATGGAAAAAGGCGATTGTCACGCTCGCACCGGGTGAGCACATCGACCTGTTCGAGCAGGTCTAGACCGGCGCTGTTCGGTTAGAAGGGAACGGTTTCTCGTGCCAATTCGCAAGTACAAGCCAACTTCCCCGGCGCGCCGCTCGATGAGTGTCAGCACGTTCGAGGAAATCACCAAGAAGAAGCCGGAAAAGCGACTCATTGAGCCGCTGAAGAAGCATGCCGGGCGGAACAACCGGGGTCGCATCACCACCCGGCACCGTGGCGGTGGCGCCAAGCGCTTCTATCGCATCATTGATTTCAAGCGGAACAAGACGGGCGTGCCGGCCCGGGTGGCGGCGATTGAATACGATCCAAACCGCTCCGCGCGTATCGCCCTCCTCTTTTACGTGGACGGCGAGAAGCGATACATTCTGGCGCCACTCGGTGTCCGCGTGAACGACATGGTCGTCTCCGGTCCCGATGCACCAATCCGCACCGGCAACGCGCTGCCGCTGGCGAACATCCCGACCGGTACCCAGATCCACAACATCGAGCTCTATCCGGGCAAGGGTGGCCAACTGGTCCGATCGGCCGGCACGTCTGCCCAGTTGATGGCCAAGTCGGGTGAGTATGCTCAGGTTCGCATGCCATCCGGCGAAGTCCGGCTCGTCCTGCTGACCTGCCTTGCAACGCTTGGCCAGGTTGGCAATGTGGATCACGAAAATATCCAGATCGGCAAAGCGGGCCGCAGCCGCCACATGGGACGACGGCCGACCGTTCGCGGTTCGGTGATGAATCCGCGCGACCATCCGCATGGTGGTGGTGAGGGCAAGGCGCCAATCGGCGGCCAGCCCAAGACCAAGTGGGGGAAGCCGGCGTTCCGGCGGACCCGTAACAGCAAGCGAACCGACTCGATGATTGTTCGTCGTCGCCCGCAGAAGCGGCGCTAACTGAACGGGACGCGACCGATGAGCTTCGTGGTCCTCTAGGGGAAGCGCTTCCGATCGCAGGGTATATACGAGGAGAACAACGTGTCGAGATCATCCAAGAAGGGGCCGTACATCGATGCCAAACTTCAGAAGAAGGTCGATGTACTCAACCAAACGAATCAGCGAACTGTGGTTCGCACCTGGGCCCGTGCCTGCACCATTTTTCCGGGCATGGTTGGGCACACCATCGCCATTCACAACGGCCGGCAGCATGTGCCGATCTTCGTGAGCGAGCAGATGGTTGGCCACAAGCTCGGTGAGTTCGCTCCCACCCGGACCTTTCGGGGCCATGGGAAAGACGCGGACCGCCGCGGTCGCCGCTAAGGCGAGGTAGAGGACGGAACGATGGAAGTTCGAGCTAGCGCACAACGCGTCCGTATCTCGCCTCGCAAGGCCCGTCTCGTTCTGGACATGGTCCGGGGCAAGAAGGTGTCGGAGGCGATCGAGATCATGAAGTTTCTGCCGAACAAGGCAGCGATCGATGTCGAGAAACTGTTGAAGTCAGTTTCGGCGAACGCAGAAAACAACTACGACCTCGATCCGGACGATCTCTGGATCAAGTCGATCTATGCCGACGATGCGGCGCAAATGCGTCGATTCAAGCCGAAGGCGCGCGGCCGGGTGGGGCGAATCATTCGGCGATCGACTCACATCACGGTTGTCGCCGAAGAGAGGGAGCGCCGCTAATGGGCCGTAAAGTCAATCCGATTGGATTCCGGCTCGGTATCGCAAGCGATTGGGAATCGAAATGGTTTGCCGAACGCAACTATACTGAGTTGTTGCACGAGGACCTGAAGATCAGGAAGTTGATCCTTGGGGAGCTGACCCGGGCGGGGATTTCCCGCATTGAGTTGGAGCGCGCCGCCAACAAGGTGGACATCACGCTTCACACGTCGAAGCCTGGCATTGTCATTGGCAAGCAGGGCGCGAACGTCGAGCGGCTTCGCCAGATGATCGAAAAGGCCGTTGGCAAGAAGGTCAACGTCCGGATCGAGGAAATCAAGGTTCCCGAAATCGAGGCGCGCCTGATTGCCGAGAGCATCGCCGAGCAAATCGCGCGCCGTGTCTCGTACCGGCGGGCAATGAAGCACGCTGTGCAGCAGGCAATGCGTCGTGGCGCCAAGGGTGTCAAGATTCGCCTGGCCGGCCGGCTCGGTGGCGCGGAAATGAGCCGTGCCGTGACTGAGAAGGATGGCCGGGTGCCTTTGCACACGCTCAGGGCCAACATCGACTTCGCGGTGGTCCACGCGGCCACGACGTACGGTCGAATTGGCGTCAAGGTCTGGGTTTACAAGGGTGACGTGATCCGCACGGGTCCGGAAGTCACCGCGGCGTCGTTGTCGGCAGACCTGGCGACGGTGGGCGACTAGCCTGAATCGGACAGCGGGCCGGGGTTATCACCCGGTCACGAGTAATGTGGAAGCGGAGCCAATGTCATGTTGATGCCGAAGCGGACAAAATACCGCAAGGTCATGCGGGGACGGATGAGGGGTAAAGCCTACCGGGGCTCTGAGATCTCGTTTGGTGAGTTCGGATTGCAGTCTCTTGAGCCTGCCTGGATCACCAGCCGCCAGATTGAAGCCGCTCGCCGGGCCATCACCAACTACCTGAAGCGGGGCGGTAAGGTCTGGATCCGGGTGTTTCCGGACAAGCCGGTCACCAAGAAGGCCGCCGAAACCCGCATGGGTTCCGGTAAGGGAAACGTGGAGTTCTGGGTTGCCGTTGTCAAGCCCGGCCGGATGTTGTTCGAAATCGCTGGTGTACCCCAGGACCAGGCTTCCGAAGCCCTGCGTCGCGCCGGAATGAAGTTCCCGATGAAGACCAAGGTGCTCGTTCGCGAGACCCCAGGCGCTGGGGCGCAGACCGAGGGAGAGGCAGCATGAAGCCAGCCGAGATTCGTGCTCTGAATTCAGAGCAAATCGAGGAGCGTCTGCAGGAGCTGCACGCCGAATGGCGTGACCTGCGGTTTCAGGAAGCGGTTGGTCAATTGACCGCAACGGCCCGGACCCGACAAATCCGCAAGGATATCGCCCGTATCCACACGATTGCGGGCGAAACCGAGCGGGCCCAGGCGATCACGACATCGTAGGGCTACCGAGCCCGCCGGGATCCTAAATGGTTCCCGGTGATGACCGCCCGGTTGGCGGTCAACGAAGACGCCACTTCTGGCGAAAATGACGAGGAAACGTATGAGCGACGTTCAAGAAGTGACAGCTCAAGTCGACGAGAAGATGGTGCTACAGCAGAAGCCGCGCACCATGAAGGTCGGCAAGGTTGTGAGCGACAAGATGGATAAAACCGTCGTAATCGCCGTGAACTACGTTCGCCGTCACCCGCTCTATCACAAGCGGATTACGCGAACATCGAAGTTCCTGGCCCACGACGAGAGCAACTCCTGCAAGCCGGGCGATCTCGTCCGGATCGAGGAAACTCGCCCACTCTCCAAGCGCAAGCGCTGGGTTGTGCGTGAGATTGTCGAGCGCGCAGTCCAGCTTTAGGACTGGAAACGGCGTACGCGTGCGGGCCCCTTTTGCGCCCGAAGGATAGTGAACGGTGATTCAGCCACAAACCCGGCTCAAAGTGGCCGACAACAGCGGGGCACGGGAAATCATGTGCATCCGTGTGCTTGGTGGCTCCTCCCGAAGGTGGGGTAGCGTCGGTGATACGATCATCGCATCGGTGAAGGTTGCCCAGCCGAATGCTGCCGTCAAGAAGGGCGAAGTCATTCGTGCGGTAATCGTTCGAACCGCTCAGGAATACGGTCGGCCGGACGGAAGTCATATCAAGTTCGATGACAATGCGGCGGTGTTGATCAATGCGCAGGGAGCCCCTCGTGGCACCCGCATCTTCGGCCCGGTTGGTCGTGAGTTGCGGGAGCGAGCCTTCATGCGGATTGTGTCACTCGCTCCGGAAACGCTGTAGGGATCGGTGATGAGGAAGATTCGAACCGGCGATGAAGTGCTGGTTACCAACGGTCGCAACAAAGGGCAGCGCGGTGTCGTCCGCAAGAGCCTCGCGGAAAAAGACCGGGTGGTAGTCGAAGGCGTCAACATCGTCAAGAAGCACATCAAACAGGGTCGTGCGCGACAGGCGGGTATCGTCGAAGTCGAAGCGGCATTGCACGTGTCGAATGTGGTCCTGGTTTGTCCCACGTGTGGGCAGCCGAGCCGTGTCGGCGTACGCGCCAATAGCGAGGGCGACAACGAACGCTATTGCAAGAAGTGTGATGCAGTTCTCCCGCGACCGCGAGATTAACCCGGCATTACATGGATCTGCCTTCCTCGGGCAGTGCTAAATGAGGAACAGATAAGTCGAACGGCGACCTGAGTGCCGTTTTCGGGCGGCAGACCAGGTGGGAACGCCGAGCAATGTATGAGATCCGGACCTGGTCCGGAGTGAGGTGTTTTATGGCACGGGTACGTGATCGCTATCGGGACGAGGCTATACCTGCCCTTACCAGCGATTTCGGCTACAAGAATGTGTATCAGGTGCCGAAGCTTGACAAGATCGTGATCAATATCGGTCTTGGCGAGGCCGTCCAGAACGGACGTGCACTTGATGCCGCAGTGAGCGACCTGCGTTGGATCACCGGCCAGGCGCCGGTGGTGACGCGGGCCAAGAAATCGATCGCCGCCTTCAAGCTGCGAGCGGGGATGCCGATTGGTGCGATGGTTACGCTTCGCGGTGATCGCATGTATGAGTTCTACGATCGGTTGACAGCGATCGCGCTGCCTCGGATCCGGGACTTCCGCGGAGTCTCGCCGAACTCGTTCGACGGCCGCGGCAATTACACGATGGGGCTCCGGGAGCAGATCATGTTTCCGGAAATCGAGTACGACCAGATCGACAAGGTGCGTGGCCTGGAGATCAGTATCGTGACCACCGCTCGCACTGACGAGGAAGGGCGACGTTTGCTCGCGCTCCTTGGGATGCCGTTCGCGGGTTAGCGGACGATGGAGGAACCATGGCGAAGACGAGTTTGATTGTCAAATCTCAGCGCACACCGAAATTTTCGACTCGCGCCCACAGCCGCTGCAAGGTTTGCGGACGGCCACGTGCGTACATGCGAAAGTTCGGCCTCTGCCGGATCTGCTTCCGGGAGATGGCCTCGGTGGGCCGCCTGCCTGGAGTGACCAAATCCAGCTGGTAATCAGCACCCTGAGATCTACGAACCATCACAGTAACGGAGAGCGCGACGCATGAGCGTGAACGACCCAATCAGCGATATGCTGACCCGGATCCGAAACGCGGGCATGGCCCGGAAAACCGAAACAACCATGCCCGCCACCAAGATCCTTGTCGCTATTGCCGCTATTTTGAAGCAAGAGGGCTACATCGCCGATTTTTCGATCGTCGAAAAGCGCCCGCAGAACCAGCTTATCGTGAATCTGAGCTACGCCTCGGACAAGACGCACGTCATCCGTGAAATCAAGCGCGTGAGCAAGCCGGGCCTGCGTGTGTACGCCGGCAAGGATCAGATTCCACGCGTGCGCAGCGGCCTCGGTATCGCGATAGTGAGCACACCAGAGGGTGTGTTGACCGGATACGAAGCCCGCAAGCGCGGAATCGGTGGCGAGGTGCTCTGCACCGTTTGGTAGGCCGGTGGGAATTATGATTCCCGGGTGACGGCGGTGCTCGCCACCGGAAGAGGAAGATGCAATGTCGAGAATTGGTGTAAAGCCGATCCCGGTGCCGAAGGGCGTAGACGTCCAGCTCGGTCCCGGCAATGCGGTGAAAGTCAAGGGGCCCAAGGGTGAGTTGGGTTCGGTGTTTACGACGAAGCTCTCCATTGTCCAGGACGATGGAGAAATCCGCGTCGAGCGCCCGAACGACCAGCGCGAAACCAAGGCCCTTCACGGACTGACTCGCTCACTCCTGAACAATATGGTGGTCGGTGTCACCGACGGCTACACGAAGAACCTGGAGATTCTTGGGGTGGGCTATCGCGCGGCGCTTGATGGCAAGAACCTCGTCCTTAACGTGGGGTATTCCCATCCGGTCCGCCTGGTTGCGCCAGATGGCGTCTCCTACACGGTCGAGGGCAATAACCGGGTGGCAGTGAGCGGCATCAACAAGCAGGTTGTTGGTGAAGAGGCGGCTCGAATCCGCGGGGTGCGGCCGCCTGAGCCCTACAAGGGCAAAGGCATTCGCTACGCGGGTGAGGCTGTCCGCCGCAAGGCCGGCAAGGCCGGCAAGGCCAAGTAGACGGTTGTGGGCTGGCGGCAGATTGTCATTTCGAGCGTGCGAGGAATCTTCTCCGACCGTCGCGAATGCCAATTCTGCATTGGCCGCCTTGCTCAGGCTTCTAGGGAGAAAATCATGCGGACTAAGTTTCGAAAGGCGCTCACGCTGCGTGAACGCCGGCACCGCCGGGTGCGGGCCAAAATCAGCGGGACGACACAACGTCCTCGCCTCAATGTTTTCCGCTCATCCGCGCACATCTATGCGCAGGTGATCGACGATACCCAAAGTCACACCATCGTGGCCGCGAGCGACCTCGAAGAGGCGGTTCGTGAACGCGCTGGTGCCGGGGCAACCAAGTCTGCCCGCGCCCGGGCCGTCGGCGAAGTCATCGCCGAGCGCGCCAAAAGTGCTGGTGTGGATGCCGTGCACTTTGATCGTGGGGGATTTCTCTACCATGGTCGCGTCAAGGCCGTGGCTGATGGCGCTCGCGAGGGCGGCCTGAAGTTCTAACCCGTTTGTGCTTCCAGTGCGGAAGGCATCGGGCCGAGTGCTGGCAAGGACAACGGATCTGGAGAAAGATATGGATCGGAATCGCGAAGAGCGTGGGCCACGCCGCCGGTCAGATGAGGACCAAGCGAACGAGCTCGAGGAACGGTTGGTACGAATCAACCGTGTGTCCAAGGTCCACAAGGGCGGCCGAACGTTCGCGTTCGGTAGTATCGTTGTGGTCGGCGATGGCAAGGGCCGCGTCGGCGTCGGACTTGGCAAGGCCGGCGAAGTGCCGGACAGCATCCGCAAGGGTGGCGAGGCCGCCAAGAAGTCGATGATTACCGTGCCGCTCGATGGGGGCACTATTCCGCATGAAGTGGAAGCGACCTTCGGGGCGTCCCGCGTCATGTTGAAGCCAGCCTCTCCCGGCACCGGGGTGATCGCCGGTGGTGCAGTTCGCGCGGTTGTCGAGGTGTCCGGTATCCGGGACATCCTGACCAAGTCGCTGGGCAGCAACAATCCAGTTAACGTTGTGCGGGCAACGATGGAAGCGCTTAAGGCGCTCGAGTCGGAGCAGGCCGTTATCCAACGCCGACGTCGCGCCAAGCAAACGCTCCGTAAGCCGTTCGAGCATGGAGGCGATGGTGTGGTTCGGCCACGTTCGGTTGCCGCGCCGCTGACACCGCCGCAGGATAGCAACCGCCGTAACCAGCGTCGCGGGGGTCAGGGCGGTTCTGGTGGACCGGGCGGCCAAGGCGCCGGTCGTGGTCCAAGGACGAATAAATCATGAGCGAGACACTCAACATCTCGGGACCCAGGTTGAAGATCACGCTTGTCAAGAGCACGATCGGACGTCCCGCGGATCAGGGTCGGGCGGTAGAATCGCTCGGTCTTCGCCGGCTGCACCACACGGTGGTTCGACCGGATCATCCCTCGATTCGAGGGGCGGTCCACAAAATCAGCCATCTGGTGACGGTTGAGGAAATCGCTGCTGAATAGTGACGAGCCTTGGGGCCCGTCAAACGTTCGGTCGAAAGAAGAGAACGACGATGCCACTGACATTAGATGACTTGCGCCCTGCCAAGGGCTCAACTACTACCAAGCGACGGGTTGGTCGCGGTCACGGGAGTGGCCGTGGCAAAACTGCTGGCCGCGGCACCAAGGGCCAGAACTCCCGGTCCGGCGGCGGAGTCCGCATTGGATTCGAAGGTGGTCAGCTGCCAATCCAGCAGCGGATGCCCTACAAACGTGGTTTCACCAACATCTGGAAGACGCCATGGGAAACCGTCAATCTGGGCCGATTGGCCGACATGGAATTTGACGGGCCGATTACGCCAGCCGTGCTCGCTGAACGAGGCATCATTCGCGGTGCCGAATTCCCGCTCAAGATTTTGGCCACCGGCGAGATGTCCACGGCGGTGACGATCCACGCCCACGCATTCTCGAAGGCTGCCTCGGCCGCCATTGAAGCAGCCGGTGGTACAGCGGTGACGCTGGATCGGACAGATGACTGGCAAACGGCACGACCACGTACGCGCCAGCTTCCTTTGAACCGCGAACTCAAGGCAATGCGGGTTGGCAAGGTCGGCGGACCTTCCCGGCGCGAGGCGATCGCGCTGCTTCAGGAACGTGATGCCAAGGAGGCCTAGGAATGCTCCAGGCCGTTATCAACGCATTCAAAATCCCGGATCTTCGAGCGAAGATCCTGTTCACGCTCGGTATGCTGGTGATCTTTCGATGCATTGCCAGCATTCCGATTCCTGGTGTCGATCGGGAAGGGCTGCGCGCCTTCGTTGAGAACAGTCAGCTACTTGGCATGCTGAACCTGTTTTCGGGTAGCGGGTTGACCAACTTCTCGATTGTGGCGCTGGGAGTGTACCCGTACATTACCGCCTCGATCATCATGCAGTTGATGACGCCGATCGTTCCACGTCTTAATGAGCTCTCAATGGAGGGACAGCAAGGCCGGAACAAGATCAATCAGTACACCCACATCCTGACTGTGCCGCTGGCATTGCTTCAGGGTTATGGCCAGACTTTACTCTTCTCCAGACAGCCAGGTGTCGACGGTCAACCATTGATCGAAGATTTCGGCCTGTTCAATGCGGATACCTGGTTCCCAACAGTCGCGATCTTGCTGACCTTGACCGCCGGCACGATGCTGCTTGTGTTCATTGGTGAGTTGATTACGGAAAAGGGGATTGGCAACGGAATTTCGATCATCATCTTCGGTGGGATCATCGCCTCACTGCCGAGCTCGATCGGAAATCTGTTGACGGGCGGTTCACTCGGGACCAACCTGATTGGCACCGTTATCTTCATCATCATCGCGCTCATCACGATCGTCGGTGTGGTCCTGATCAACGAAGGACAGCGCCGGATTCCGGTGCATCACGCCAAGCGCGTGCGCGCTGGCCGGGTGTACGGTGGCACAACCACCAACATTCCGCTCAAGGTGAACAGCGCTGGCATGATTCCGCTCATCTTCGCGGTGAGCATCATGGTCTTTCCAGGAATGGTGGCCAACTTCCTTTCGGCGTCGAACACTGAGTGGGTTCGGGACGTAGCCGGAACGCTCACGCGTTGGCTCAGCCCGGACACCTGGCCCTACAACCTCGTCTACTTCTTCATGGTGGTTGGATTTACGTTCTTCTACACTATGGTGGTCTTCCAGCAGCAGCGGATCCCGGAATCGTTGCAGCGCCAGGGGGCATTCATTCCAGGCGTGCGGCCGGGCAAGAACACGGCGGTCTATCTCCAGCGCGTGCTATCGAGGATCACCATTGTTGGAGCGTTGTTCCTCGGCCTCATCGCGATCTTGCCGTTCCTCGCTGGCCTGATCACCAACGTGAACACCCTCCAGCTCAGCGCGACGTCGCTGCTGATCGTCGTCGGTGTTGCCATCGACACGATGCGACAGCTCGAAGCCCAGTTGATGATGCGCAACTACGAAGGCTTCATCAACTAACGACCGAAGGGACGCCTCAACAGGCGTCCCTTCGGCATGAACGATTCCGTCGTCAGGGACAAACTCCGTGCATGTGATACTGATGGGAGCGCAAGGTTCCGGTAAGGGAACCCAGGCGGCGCTTCTCGGACCAACGCTGAAACTCACGAAGATCGCTACCGGCGACGTCTTTCGCGCCGAGATTGCCTCGGCCTCCCTGCTAGGGCAGAAGCTGAAGGAGATCCTCGATCGCGGCGATCTCGTTCCTGACGACCTGACAAATTCGATTGTGCGAGGACGAGTCGCATCCGTAGTCGCCGGCCGCGTCAGCGGTGAGGATGTATCGGGCGCGCTCTACGATGGCTTTCCGCGCACGGATGCCCAGGCGCAGGCCCTCGATGGAATCCTTACCGGCCTTGGCGAGTCGGTCACCGTCGTTATCGAGATCGACGTGCCGCGGGAGGTCCTCGTCAAACGCCTCTCAGGTCGCCGCGTCTGTGTCGCCTGCGGTGCTGTGTATCACGTTGAGTCGAATCCGCCAAAGGTGGACGGGACATGCGACGCATGCGGTGGCCAGGTCATCCAGCGCGACGACGACAAACCCGATGCAATCAAACGGCGGCTCACACTTTATGACCAGCAGACCGCCCCATTGCTCGATTACTACGATGCCCAGGGCAAATTGATGCGGGTCGATGGCGACCGACGTGTCGATGAGGTTCAGGAAAGCATCCTGGCTGTCATCAAGCTTCGTCTCACCGGATCGGGCATCGGGTAACCATGGGCATTTCCCTCAAAAGCACCGCTGATATCGAAAAAATGAAACGTGCCGGCCACGTAGTGGCTGTTTGCCACGCTCGAGTCAGGCCGGCGATCGGTCCCGGCGTCACCACGCAGGAACTGGACGACATCGTTCGGGAGACTATTGCCGAGCACGGAGCGACATCCAACTTCCTTGGTCATCACGGATTCACGGGCAATATCTGCGCCTCGGTCAACGAAGAAATCGTTCATGGCATCCCGGGTCCACGACGACTCAACGATGGCGACATTGTCGCCATCGACATTGGTGCCATCGTCGATGGCTTTCACGGGGATTCGGCCTGGACCTATCCCGTTGGCTCCATCTCGGACGAGCATCAGCGCTTGCTGGCGGATACGGAGGCGGCCTTGTTCGAAGGCCTCACCCAGGCGACGGCCGGCAACCGGCTTGGCGACATCGGCCACGCCGTCGAAGTTTATTCAGCGCAGCGCGGATACGGCATCGTCCAAGAGTATGGCGGTCACGGTATCGGGCGTGCAATGTGGGAAGATCCACACATCCCCAATCACGGTCAGCCCGGTCGAGGAATTCGGCTCAAGAAGGGGATGACCCTGGCGATCGAGCCAATGCTGACCACGGGCGGTGAAGAAACGGCCGTGCTGGACGACGAATGGACGGTTGTTTCGGCCGACGGATCGTGGTCGGCGCATTTCGAACATACGGTTGCGATAACGGACGGCGAGCCGTTGATCTTGACGCAACAGCTCGCAACGATGGTAGAATAGTCGTTCGTGGCGCATGTCGGGAGACATGCGCTATCCGCGTGTACGGTCGATGACCCTTACCACAGCCCCGTGATCCCGGGGTACGCACATGGGTTATTGGGTGCACGAACACGATGCATGCGAGGAATGGCGGAACGCCAGCTCAAGAAATCGGATCGTTCGTCTGAACTCCGGGCTCGCGCGCGAACGGCTACAACACACACCATGCGCAGTCATGGACAGAGGATTGAAACATGAAGGTGTCGGCTTCGGTATCCAAGCGGTGCGAGAAGTGCCGTGTCATCCGCCGCAAGGGCATCGTGCGGGTTATCTGCACGAATCCGCGTCACAAGCAGCGGCAGGGCTAACCTATAGAAGAGGATGGATCGCGAGGATCCAGGCGAGCGGCACGTGGGAATCCAGGCCCGCGCCCGCAGAACGAGGATGACGTATGGCACGACTTTCGGGAGTTGACTTGCCGCGTGAAAAGCGCGTGGAGATCGGGCTCACCTACATCTATGGCATTGGTCTGAAAACCAGCCAGAACCTGCTCGCGGAAACCGGAATCAATCCGGACACGCGCGTCCGGGAATTGACCGACGATGAAGTCGCCCGAATTCGCGAAATCATCGAGCGGGATCATCGCGTCGAAGGTGACCTGCGGCGTGAAGTAGCGATGAACATCAAGCGGCTTATGGATATTGGTTCCTATCGCGGTGTTCGTCACCGCCGTGGCATGCCCGTTCGCGGTCAGCGTACTCGAACCAATGCCCGCACACGGCGTGGACCGAAGCGAGCCATCGGTGGCCGCCGCAAGTAACGTACGCTAATCGAAACACTCACTGTCGTCGCATGGGCGGCGCCTGGGTCCATAACACTTAGCTGGAGGCTATGACGCACAATGTCAGAGAAGCGTCGAGGTGCGGGTCAAAAAGGTCGAGTTCGCCGTCGGGACCGGAAGAATGTGCCCCGCGGTCGAGCCTATATCCAGGCTACGTTCAACAATACAATCGTGACGTTGACCGATCCTACAGGGAACGTGATTGCCTGGTCGAGTGCTGGAGCCAATGGCTTCAAGGGCTCACGCAAGAGCACGCCGTTTGCCGCCCAGATGACCGCTGAGGCAGCGGCTCGCCGTGCCGCGGAGCATGGTTTGCGGCAGGTCGACGTCTTCGTCAAGGGACCGGGTTCCGGTCGCGAGATGGCAGTCCGTTCCCTGCAGTCGAGCGGTGTGATGGTGATTTCGATTACCGACACCACGCCGATCCCGCATAACGGCTGTCGACCGCCCAAGCGTCGGCGAGTTTAGCACCGACCTGCCCGGTCCGGGCTGTCGTGGAGCGGGCCAGGATCACCATTGCCCACGTTCAGGGAGGTGATCACATGTGTCGGCACGGCATCAACCGCGTCGACACAGGCAGAACATCGAGATACATAGTTGGTCACAGGTCGGGACAGGGTTGAGTCCGGTCTGTCGCGCCGAACTGCTGAAGCGTAAACCCGGCGCGGAACACAAAGGCAGAACGGCGTCGCAAGGAGGTAAGTCCGCTTGTTGCAGCAACCCGATTTCACTATCAAGACTGTCGAGACGGGGCGCAACTACGGGCGCTACCAAGTCGAGCCGCTCGAGCCAGGCTACGGTACCACGTTGGGCAACGCCCTACGCCGGATCCTGTTGCGATCACTCGAAGGCTGCGCCATATCGCGGATCCGAATCGACAATGTTTGGCATGAATTTGCGACGATTCCGAATGTCCGTGAGGATGTGACCGAAGTCGTGCTCAATCTCAAGGGCATTCGCCTGCGACGTGTGCAGGAGCTCCACGGTGACGTGCGGGCTCACCTCTACGTTCGCGGTGAAGGTGAAGGCGAACGCGCCATCACCGCTGGTGATGTTGAGTGGCCGGTAGAGGTCGAGTTGGTCAACCCGGAGCACCCGCTGGCAACGCTCGACGGTCCGGATGCCGTGCTCGACATGGACCTCTGGATCAGCCGCGATCGTGGGTACCGTCCCGCCGAGGCACAGGAAACCTTTGCCCTCGGTGAGATTCCGATCGACGCCATCTTCACGCCGATCCAGCGTGTCAATTTCGTCATCGAGCCGACGCGCGTCGGTCAGAATGTCGAGTATGATCGGCTCATCCTCGAGATCTTGACCGATGGCACGATCGAGCCGGATGACGCGCTGTCGAAATCGGCAGCGATCCTTATGGATCATGCCCGCGTATTCTCGGAATTCACGCGTCCAGAGCCGGAAGCGGCCGCCAACTCGTTCATTCCGGAAGAAGTGCAGAACAAGCCGCTGGCTGATCTTGGCCTATCGCCGCGTGTGCTCAATGCCTTGCGCAGCAAGCAGATCGATAAGGTCGGCCAAGTGTTGACTATGGACCCTGATCAGCTGCTCTCGATCCGGAACTTCGGCCCCCGGTCGTTGACCGAACTTCGCGAGAAGTTGCACGAGTATGGGTACCTGCCGGAAGCTGATCTTGACATCGAGATCGAAGCCTTGGCCGGTGACGAGGAAGACGCCGAATCACTGGAAGTGGCGGAAGCGATCAAGTCGCTGGGCGGCCTTGGCGCCGGTGCCAGTGAGAATGAGGAAAATGAGTCATGAGGCATCGAAAAGCCGGCCGCAAGTTCGGCCGCAATCCAAGCCAACGCAAGGCAATGCTCCGGCAGCAGGCTATATCGCTCATCCTGAACGAACGCATTACCACTACCGAGGCCAAGGCCAAGGAGTTGCGTAGCGTCGTCGAGAAACTTGTCACGATCGCGCGGGACGATTCGGCCCATCACCGCAACCTGGTGATGTCCCGGCTCGATCACAAGCGGTCGGTGGCGCGCCTCTTCGATGTGGTTGCGCCCCGGTATGAAGACGTTCCCGGCGGGTACACCCGCATTTCCAAGCTCGGTGTGCGACGCGGCGACGCGGCGCCGATTGTGTTAATTGAGTTCGTCGCATAGCGACGATGATTGGTTCCGGGGAGCAAGCCGCTGCCGGGAGTCTACCTGTTCCCGCGGTGCTCAAGATCACGCTCGGCTACGACGGAACCGGGTTTTGGGGGTCGCAGAAGCAGGCTGGTGTGCGGACGGTTCAACAGGAACTGGACGGCGCGCTCGAACGGTTGGCTGATTGTGCGGTAGCAACCGAGTTGGCCGGTCGAACCGATCGTGGCGTTCACGCGGTGGGCCAGGTGGCCCGATGCGCGGACATCCGACCGGAGATGACCGGAGAGGCGTTTCGAAACGCACTTAGCCGGCTAACGCCGGACGACCTTGCAGTCTCGTCGGTAACTCGGGTCGAAGCGGGGTTCCATCCTCGCTACGACGCGACCTGGCGAGAGTACCGGTACCGGCTCTGGGTCGGAGCCAAGCAGCCGCTTATGGAGCGGTTTGCCTGGACGCGACGGTCGGCGCTCGATCTCGAGGCAATGACCAAGGCGTCGATCCGGCTCGAGGGGACACACGACCTGGCGGCCTTTACCGGCGGGGGTGAAGGTGTTCCCTGGTCGGCCCGCGCTTCCGCCACCCGTGGCACCGTGCGAACGATCCACCATTGTGGCGTTCGTGAAGTAGGGCCCTGGTGGGGAATACTTCCTGGGTCCGGCACCGGGATCGAGGTGCGGATCATTGCTGACGGGTTTCTGCCGCAGTTGGTCCGAACCGTGACTGGAGGATTGGTGTCGGTGGGGATGCGCGAGCACCCGCCGGAGTGGTTCACGGAACTGCTCGAGGTTGCGGACCGCAGGTCCGGACCAGTGCTGGCGCCGGCACATGGATTGATTCTTTGGCGGGTAGGTTACGGCAACGACGTTCCCGAACCTGACCCGAATGGCAAGCAGACCGTGAGCATCACGCCAGCTCACACGGAACATGGCTAAGGGAGCTATCGTGGAACGACGTACCTATTCAGCGAAATCCAGCGACGTGACGCGCGCCTGGTTCGTGGTCGACGCCGAGGGCAAAACGCTCGGTCGTCTCGCCTCGGCTATCGCCGCCACCTTGCGCGGCAAGAACAAGCCCACGTACACACCACATGTGGACACGGGCGACTTCGTGATCGTGCTAAATGCGGGCAAGGTCAAAGTCACCGGCAACAAGGAGACCCAGAAGTTTTACTACAGCCACTCCAGCTATCCGGGCGGCCTGAAAACGACCTCGCTCAAGGACCTTCGCGAGCGGCACCCGGACCGCATCATCGAGAATGCGGTCAAGGGTATGCTGCCGCGGAACGCGCTCGGGAAGCAGCAGATCAAGAAGCTGAAGATTTTCGAAGGCACCAGTCATCCGCATGGTGCGCAGAACCCGGCAACGCTTGAACTGGACGATACCGCAGCGCGCTAGGCGACCGCGAAAGGGAGCAACCATGAGCGAATCAACGATGCCCAAGGGGCAGTACTACTACGCTGTCGGCCGCCGCAAGAGTGCCATTGCACGAGTTCGGTTGTATCCGGGCGAAGGTAACATGACGGTCAACGGCAAGACGGCTCGCGAGCATTTCGGTGGCCGCGAGCTTCATTACCTGGTGATGGCCGAACCATTTCGCATCACCGGTACAACCGAACGGTTTGATGTCGTTGTCTCCGTGGTTGGTGGTGGCACGTCCGGCCAGGCCGGGGCGATCCGCCACGGCATTTCCCGGGCGCTCATCGTCGCCGATGTCGAGCACCGGCCGATTCTCAAGAGCGCCAAGCTCCTGACGCGGGACGCACGCGAGAAAGAGCGGAAAAAGGTCGGACTCAAGCGAGCCCGCAAGGCCCCCCAGTACACGAAGCGATAATCGTCGCTCCGTCCAACTGACGATTCAGAACGACGCCGGTGCCCATATGGGCACCGGCGTCGTAGCGTACCAAGGTGATATGCGCCAGTTTTACGAAATCCGGATACACGCCGGGTGAAAGGATGCGGTCGTAGGGGTCAACCTCCGTGTCGGCGGCCCCGATGCTCCGGGCGATCACGGAGAAACGTCCCTACACCCGCGTCGTTCGGTGGCGCCAATGGTATGAACACGGTTCATCCGGATTCCGTATTGCGGAATCCGGTTGCCCAATAGATATATGCATGCGGTCGTAAAGGCCATGGTTCCGCCACCCTCGTAACGGGAATGTTCCGGTACTCCCGGTCCAATCGTCTTGCAATGACGACCGGGCAACCTTGCCACGACAGCCAGATCCAACATACGGGGTAATTTGAATGGTCTGACGATGTAGGCAAAGTGCTTGCGGTCAGTATTGCTCGCGGAACAATTCGGGAGAAATATAGGGTGCGGGGCGATCGTCTGACACTTGGCGCTCGTACTGATCCAGGATGAGTTGCCGGGTCCATTCGTCACTCAGCGTTGGGTACGTCCGTGTCCCCGGAAACTGCAGCGGGGACCGGGCCGGAATGATGCTGATTGTCCCGGCATATCCTTGGTCAGCCAGGATCGAGACGACTCGCCGCGAAATGGGATCGTTGGTATTGAGTTCTCCGGACGCGGATACCCACGACGGGATCCGAACCACCGTCAGCCTCGGTAGCAACCGGAGGACGGCGGCTTCGGCTTCGAGATAGTGCGGAACGTTTCCAGAAAGATCGAGCGCGATGTCGAGGTCCCACTCTTCGGCGGTATGCCGTAGTGTCTGCAATTGCGTCAACTGATCGTGACCGCGATACACGGTCGAGCCCTTGACGCCAATGGCCAGGCGGACGGCGCCATGCGCAGTCGATTGCATGCGTTTCCGGAGATCCGCCCCGAGGAACATGCCCCGGCCAATCTCGGAACTACGTGGCAAAACAACCGTTCTCAAACCCATATGCTCCGCCGCATATTCGAGGAAGTGCCACAGCCCGGCCGTTCGCTGCTCCACAAAGGGACCAGAGATCGAGCCCGGTATCCAGATGCTGCGCAGCCGCACCACGCCGGTTTGGGCCAGGGTAGCAACCGACGCAACCGACGGTGAAACCAGGGCACGTCGCTGGTCCAGGTCGACCCCGAAGAATTGATGGGCCTCGGCATGCGCAAGGGCTTTTCCCAGAGAGCCGTACCAGGACGTGCCGGCTCCAGCAACGATCGTTGGGCGTCGTGCAGGAATTTCGGGTGGCGGGGATGATGAAAACGACATCACGTTGTGCCTACCTGGTGGCGCCCGAATCAGGTCGAGCGGTGACGAAGCGTTTTTTCAGTGTAGCACCGGATTCCATGACAGGCAGGGCGGCGCGAACGATTGCCGCCTCCACAACGAGCTCTACCGCGAGCGTGAGCCGAAGCGTCTCCCGGGGTGACAAGTTGCCCGGGCCAAGCGTCGATGCGAAGGCAACGTCGCCGTCGTAGACGGTGTGGGCCGGAATCACCATCCGGGCGAGCGCATCGTGCGCGGAAACGCACATGCGCGTGAGGATTCCGTGGTTGCAGGGCGCCGACGTGATGACTGAGATCAGCGTCGTCGCTTCGCCCCGGGCGGCTGGCGAAGGCGATCCTGCCAGGAACGCGCTTCGCGGATCTGGATCCTCGTTGCGGACGGCGCCCATGGCGTTGAGGACAACCACCGCCGCAACCAGGTGATCATCCAGTCGGGCCTGAGCGATCCCCAGGCCACCCTGACGAACGGTGCCGCCGAGCTTGTTCCACCGTGCCCCGGTGCCAGCCCCAGCAACTCCCTGGCTGACCTGGCTCAAGGGCACCGCGGCACGCAGGGCCGCGAGGCCCTTGTCCGCTCCTGGCGCCACCGGATCGCCGAACGAGAGATCAAAGATGACGGCGGCCGGCACGATCGGAACGGGTCCCGCCGACGTGGCATACCCTATGCCCCGATCCGCGAGTTCCTGGGCGACGCCATCGGCGGCCCGCAAGCCAAATGCGCTCCCCCCGGTCAGCACGATCGCGTTCGCTTGCTGTTCAAGACGGCCAGGCGCCAACGCATCCAGTTCCCTTGTCCCGGGTGCTGCCCCGCGCACCTCGACAGCTGTCAGCGCGGGTTCATCGAAGGCGATCACGGTACAACCGGTTCGGGCGTGCGCGTCCGTCCAGTGGCCGATTGAAACGCCGATCATGTCTTCAAGTGGCCCTTCGATCACGACCACGATACGCTCGCTCCTGGCACGGCATGCACGAGTTCGCCCTCGAATACCGATTGTGCCGCATTGACGAGCGCAGGAGGATCGTTCTCCTCGAACATATGCGTGAGCACGAGAATGGCCGCTCCCGCCTCCCGGGCCAGATGAGCGGCTTCCCTGGCGGTCAGGTGACCTCGCGCCGCGAACGGCATGGCGTCGCGCTGTTCCTCCGGTGTTGTCGCTTCAGACAGCACCACCTGGGCGCCGGCGGTGAACTCCGCCAGGTCGGCAGCCGGACCCGTATCGGCGGTGTAGACGAGGTCGCCCGACTCGTCATTGGGATGCACCCGGATCGCCCAACAGGAAACGAAGTGGACAGTGGGCGCGAACGACAGGGCCAGGTCGTTGATCTGGATCTGGCCATCCGGCCTGAACTCACCGATGTCGAAGACCTCATAGAAAAAAGCGTTCGCATCACCATCGGTCGAAAATACCTGCGCGAGACGGTCGAAAAACGCGAAGCCGCCAGGCGGCAACCAGAGTGGCACGCGCCGTTCCGGCTTGACGGGGTTGTAGGCGAGCGAGAATCGCAGGGCGATGAGATCCAGCATGTGATCGACATGCAAATGGGAGAGGACGATCCCATTCAGCGCTCGGAAATCGACGTGCTTGCGGAGTTCGAGCAGCGTTCCCGGTCCGAGGTCGAGCACGAGGCTCGTTTCGTCGGTTGAGACGAGGTATCCGGAGCAGCCCTGACCGGTTCCGACCGATGCGGCGCTGCCGCCGAGGACCGTGAGCTTCGTTGCCATGTGTGGTGACCTACCCTTCTGTCGAACTGTCAGCGGATGCCTCGCCGGGTATGGCAAAGGTCCACGGCTCGGTACGAACGACTTCGAGGTGAGCGATGTCGTTCATCAAGTGGGCCGTCGTGCCCTGACTGTTGACTTCCAGATGCGTCACCCCGCAATTCGCCACCGGGTAGGTCGCGTAGTCGTTGGGCGAGCCACCATCGAGCTGGGCGACGAGCGATCCGATCACGCCACCGTGGCAGACCACGGCGACGTTCATGCCGAGATGACTCATCGCGATGTCGGCGAAGGTGGTGAACACAGCCGCGTGGAAACGCGACCGGGTGTCGCCGCCGGGCCAGCTGAAGTGCTCGTCCAGCGGATCCGTATGCAATCTCATGATGTCGGGGAAAAGCCTGGCCGCTTCGACCATGGTCAGTCCCTCGGCATGGCCGAAGTTCATCTCCCTGAGCCGGAGATCGAGCTTGACCTCGATCCGGTGGTGCCGGGCGATTGCCTCTGCCGTGATTCGGGCCCGCTGGAGCGGGCTGGCAACGATCGCGTCCAGCGGCACGGTCTGCAGACGGGATCCGACTTGTCGGGCCTGTCGTAGCCCCAGGTCATCCAGCGGCATATCCGTGTGGCCAATGAGTTGGTGATTCACATTTCCTGGTGTCTGACCATGCCGGACGAGGTAAAGGTGAGTAGTGCCGGGTGCATCGTGCCTGAGTCGCTCGAAAATCAGGATCTGGTCGTCTGCCGAAACCATCGAACTCCTCATTCCACGCCACAGTGCGGTCCTGATCCGCCCGTGACGCATTGCACAACCGGGTGTCCGCCTCGTATACTAGGGCGATTTTGGATATCGCCTGAAAGGTGCGTACCCCATCGTGCTGCTTGCCAATCCGATTGTGTTAGATGAAATACCCCTGCCCTCGGGTCCGATCCGGACTTCGGGGGTGATTTTTAATCGACTTTGTCCAAACAATTCGATCTTTGCCACGAAGGCGTCAGTATGATCGATGGAACCGTGTTACTCCGGGGTGGCCATGTGATTGATCCCGCCAATGGCGTCGATGGCCACTTCGACGTCCTGGTCCGAGATGGAATCATAGAACAGGTTGGAACGATCGATCCCGTTCCGGAGGTTGTCGAGTTCGATGCTGCCGGTTGTCTCGTGACCCCCGGGTGGATTGATGTGCATGTGCACCTACGTGATCCAGGATTCCCGGAAAAGGAAACCATGGACTCCGGCACGGCGGCCGCGGCGGCCGGCGGCTTCACCGCCATCGCCTGCATGCCGAACACCAGGCCCGCCCTCGATGCGCCAGACATCATCCGGGATCTGCTGGTCCGCGCCGCGGCGGCGGGTCACGTCCGGGTCTTCCCGATCGCCACCATCACCCGCGGCCGCAGCGGTGACGAGGCGGTCGACTTCGATGCCGTGATCGAGGCCGGAGCGATCGGCTGGTCTGATGATGGGGACACGACGGCCGACAGCGCGATCATGCGCCGGGCGCTCGAAGCGTCGGTCCGGCTCGACCGGCCCGTCCTCGTGCATTGCGAAGACAAGGCACTTGCCTCAGGGGCGATGAACGAGGGAGAGGTTTCACAGCGCCTTGGCCTCCTGGGCATACCCTCGGCGGCAGAGGAGATCATCATCAGCCGCGACGTGATGCTGGCCGAGTTGACGGGTGGTTGGCTTCATGTGTGCCATGTCAGCACCGGCCGAGGCGCCGAATTGATCGCGGAGGCCAAACGCCGTGGCGTCCACGTCACGGCCGAGGTCATGCCGCATCACCTGGAGATGAGCGACGAGTGGGTTGCCGGCTGTAGGACATTACATAATACAATTCGCACCGCCGGCGAACCGGGAATGGTTGCCGATCCCAACACCAAGGTCAATCCGCCCTTGCGGCCGGTTGCCGATACGACATCGCTCATCGAGCGTATTCAGGACGGCACCTTTGATTGCTTTGGCACCGATCATGCGCCGCACGCCGGGCCCGAAAAAGCTGGTTCGACCTACGATGCCGCGGCCATGGGCATGAGTGGACTTGAGTTTGCCTTCCCGCTCACCCTCGCGCTGGTCGAGGCGGGGCATCTCCCACTGTATGAACTCATCCGTCTCTGGACGGTCGAACCGGCCCGCATCCTGCGCGAAGAAAGTGGATCACTGACGGCGGGGGCGCCGGCCGATATCACGGTCTTCGATCCCGAGCGAGAGTGGGTCGTGACGCCGGAGGAACTTCGGACCAAAAGTGCCAACACGCCGCTGCTGGGAATGACGATGAAGGGTCGGGCCGTCCTCACCCTGGTCGATGGAAAGGAGCGCCACCGTGCCTGACACAATCAACGCGGCCGCACCGACGCGCAGACGGTTTTCCCCCGAATCCGATGCCGCGCTCGCCCTCGCCGATGGACGGGTCTTTCGTGGCAAGGGGTTTGGGGCCAGCACGAATGCCACCGGCGAAGCGGTCTTCACGACTACGATGACCGGCTACCAGGAAGTCTGCACCGACCCATCGTTCCGGGGGCAGATCGTGTGTATGACCTATCCCCTGATTGGAAACTACGGCGTCAACGTCGACGATGATGAATCGCGCCAACCCTGGATTGCGGGCCTGGTCGTGCGCGAATGGAGCGCACAGCCATCGAACTGGCGGTCGACCGGCACGATCGACGCGTACCTGCGCGAGGCGGGCATTCCGGGTATTGCCGGTGTCGACACGCGGGCCCTGACCCGCCACATTCGTTCGGTTGGCGACACTCGCGCTGTGCTGATCCGTGACGCCGCGGCCATGCCGGACGAGGATCTCGTAGACAGGGCCCGCGATGCGTTGCTGCCCGGCGAACACGATGTGGTCGGGGATGTGGTCGGAACGGTCGAGTCGATCCATGGCGATGGTGCCAGTGCCATCCATGTGGTCGTGCTCGATTGCGGGGTGAAGCGGAACATCGTCCGCTCCCTGGTCAACCGCGGAGTGCGGGTGACGGTCGTGCCCTATGGCACGCCTTACACACGCATCGTCGAGTTGGAGCCGGATGGGGTGATCGTTTCACCTGGCCCCGGCGACCCGGCCAACCTCGACCACGGACTCGATGTCGTGCGCTCGCTACTCGAGGACGAACGGCCCTACTTCGGGATTTGCCTCGGACACCAGTTGCTGGCGCGGGCGATCGGCGCCGAAACCGACAAGCTGAAGTTCGGCCATCGCGGAGGGAACCAGCCGGTCCGGGACGAGCGCACGGGCAAGGTGACGATTACCGCCCAAAACCACAGTTTCCGCGTGATCGACGATACGGTCCCCACCGGTGACGGCTGGAAAGTCGCGCTGCGCAATCTCAACGACGGATCGGTCGAAGGCCTCTGGCACGATCGGTTGCCGGTGCTTTCGGTCCAGTTCCATCCGGAAGCATCGCCGGGACCGAGCGACTCGAACGACATGTTCGATCAGTTTCTTGGCCTGATCCAAGCGAAGGCGAGTGTGGCCTTAATATGATCGACTTGTCGAGGGCCATCAAACCGGAACCTGTACGGCTGCGGAGCTTGCTCCGCCCGTCGTGAATGGGGTGTCCCGAGACAACGGGCGGACAAAAGGTCCGCAGTCGTACCAGAGTAGATTCGGGAAGTGGCGGCCAACGTGGGCGGGCGAAGCAAGCGCCGCAACCGTATTGGCCGGTCTAGTGCTGGTCACCCGGAATCTGAACAACGGATATCATACGAAATGGGGCGGTCTTTGACATCAATCGTGGCAGGTAAACGGATGGCGCAACCCGAAAGCGTCCTGGTGATCGGATCCGGGCCGATCGTGATCGGCCAGGCGGCGGAGTTTGACTACGCGGGATCGCAGGCGTGCCGCGCCCTCCGCGAGGACGGGGTCAGGACAATCCTCGTCAACTCGAACCCGGCGACGATCATGACCGACGAGGACATCGCCGACGCAGTCTACATCGAGCCGCTGACGCCGGATGTGATCCGCCGTGTCATCCAGCGCGAGCGACCGGAAGGACTGCTCCCGACCCTCGGCGGTCAGACCGGGCTCAACCTGGCGGTCAGGGTTGCCGAACTCGGCATCCTCGACCAATACAACGTGCGCCTGCTCGGCACTCCTCTGGAGGCGATCCAGATGGCGGAAGACCGAGCGCTTTTCAAGGATCTCCTCCAGCGCATCGGTGAACCGGCGATCCCCAGCGCGATCGTCCACACTGTGTCCGAAGCCCGCGCCTTCGCCGAAACGACCCCGCTGCCGCTAGTGATCCGCCCCGCCTATACCTTGGGCGGAACCGGCGGTGGCGTGGCCTACACTCCGGCCGAACTCGACCGGATCGTGACCTCGGGCATCAACGCCAGCCCGATCAATCAGGTGCTCGTTGAGCGATCCCTGATCGGCTGGAAGGAAATCGAGTACGAGGTGATGCGCGACGGCGCGGACACATGCATCACGATCTGCAACATGGAAAACATCGACCCGATGGGGGTTCACACCGGCGACAGCATCGTGGTCGCGCCGTCGCAAACCCTCTCCGATCGCGAATACCAGATGCTGCGCTCCTCGGCGATAAACATCATCCGTTCGCTCGGCATCGAAGGCGGCTGCAACGTGCAGTACGCGCTCGATCCCGACTCGATGGCCTACGGCGTGATCGAGGTTAACCCGCGTGTCAGCCGCTCATCGGCGCTCGCCTCCAAGGCGACGGGATACCCGATCGCCCGGCTCTCGGCCAAGATCGCGATCGGCAAGCGGCTCGACGAACTGCTGAATGTCGTGACCGGCAAGACGACCGCCGCCTTCGAGCCGTCGCTCGACTATGTGGTCGCCAAGATCCCGCGCTGGCCGTTCGACAAGTTCCCGAAAGCCGACCGCACGATCACGACCCAGATGAAGGCGACCGGCGAGGTCATGGCGATCGACCGTTCGTTCGAAGGCGCGATCCAGAAAGCGGTCCGATCCCTCGAAACCACGGCGAAAGACCTCTCGTGGGAGGATCCCGCCTGGGGCGAGGACCTCGACACGATTCTCGAACTCGTGCAGCGGCCCACCGATCTCCGGATCTGGGCGGTAATGGCGGCGCTCCGCCGCGACGTGCCAGTCGAGAAGTTGCACGAACTGAGCGCGATTGACGAGTGGTTCCTTTGGAAGCTCGAAGGCCTGGTCATGCTCGAACGCCGGATGGCGAACGAGGACCTGAGCGACGAGTTGCTGTGGAAGGCGAAACGGGCGGGCTTCTCGGATCGGCACATCGGCCTCTGCGCGGGCCGCGCTGGAGCCGACATCAGGGATCTCCGGCGCTCGCTCAACATGGCGCCGGTCTACAAGATGGTCGACACCTGCGCCGGGGAGTTTTCGGCCAAGACCCCGTACTTCTATTCCACGTACGAGGAGGAGGACGAGGCCGAACCGCTCGCCGGCGAACGCGCGGTCGTCGTTGGCTCCGGCCCAATCCGGATCGGGCAGGGCATCGAGTTTGATTACTGCTCGGTTCAGGCGTCCCGCGCGCTGCGCGAGAACGGCGTGGCTTCGATCATGATCAACTCTAACCCGGAAACGGTCTCAACCGATTTCGACGCCAGCGATCGGCTCTACTTCGAGCCGCTGGACGCCGAGAGCGTCGAGGAGATCATGTTGCACGAAGCCGGAGACGACCCGGCCAGGATGCCGCCGATGATCGTCCAGTTCGGCGGCCAGACTGCGATTAACCTCGCCAAGCCGCTGAGCGCGGCCGGCGCCCCGATCCTCGGCAGCTCCCTCGATTCGATCGACCTCGCCGAGGATCGTTATCGGTTCGAGGCCTTCCTGACCGGGCTCGGTATCCCGCAGCCGAGGGGCGCGGCGGTGACCTCGCTGCACGACGCCGAAGCCGTCGCCAACCGCATCGGCTACCCCGTCCTGGTCCGGCCATCCTACGTGCTCGGTGGCCGGGCGATGGAAGTGATTTACGGCGGCGACCAGCTGGCGCGCTACATTCGAAACCACGCTTCGTTGACCCCGGAGCACCCTGTGCTGGTCGATAAATACCTGATCGGCAAGGAAGTCGAGGTCGACGCGATCTGCGACGGTGAGCAGGTGCTGATCCCGGGGATCATGGAGCACATCGAGCGAGCCGGTGTCCATTCCGGTGACTCGTTCGCCGTGTACCCGGCACTTAACCTCTTCCCGGCCGACGTGGAGACGATCGTCGAGTACACGACGAAGATTGCGCTCAACCTCAATGCGCGGGGTTTGATCAACATCCAGTACGTGATTCATGCGGGGAGGATCTTCGTGCTCGAAGTGAATCCAAGATCGTCCCGGACCGTCCCCTTCCTGAGCAAGGCGACCGGCGTGCCGATGGTGAAACTCGCGACCGGGATCATGCTCAGCCAGTCGCTGGCGGACCAGGGCTACGAAGGCGGGCTCTGGCCGCGCCAGCCGCTGGTCGCGGTCAAGGCGCCCGTCTTCTCGATGGCAAAGCTGCGCGGTGTCGAAGTGCACCTCGGACCCGAAATGAAATCGACGGGCGAAGTGATGGGGATCGATCGTTCCTTCGAATCGGCTTTCTTCAAGGCCCTGATCGCGGCCGGTCTTGCCATGCCCGACCGGGGCTCGATCCTGATCACGCTTGCCGACGAAGACAAGTCGGAAGCGCTGGACATGATTCGCCAGCTCTCACGGATGGGCTTCCGGCTCTATGCCACCGAAGGCACCGCCTCGATGATCGAACGGGCCGGGATGCCGGTCCAGATGGTGACGAAGAGGATCGGCCGGGGTTCGCCTGATATGCTGGACGTGATCCTGGATGGCACGGTCGATGGCGTCATCAACACGCCGGGACCGGCCGACAAGGAAATCCTGGACGGCCTCGAAATCCGGCGCGCGGCGGTCGAACGCGGCATTCCCTGCATGACCTCGGTCGACACGGCCAGGACGGTCGTAGATGCGATGGAGAAAGCGAGTTCAATCTACGCGGTCGAGCCGATCCAATCGTACCGGCGAACCGGGTTTGGGTATTAGCACGCTGCCATGACCGTATGCGAAATGCGCCTCCCGGGTTCGGCAATGCATGCCTGGGCGCAGCGCATAGAATGTCATCCCGTCGGGAGCGTCAGCGACCAGAGGGATCTCTTCGCCGCAGCGAACGATGCTCCCTTGCCGCTCTGGCGGGAGATTCATCCACTCGCCTGCGGCTTGTTGCGGAATGATAATAAAGCGGCTGCGCCGCCCAGTCATTCCACAAACCAGAACGTGGACGTACGATGACCACACAAACCGCCGCAACAACTGACCGCCACGATACCGGCTGGAGCCGTGAGTTCATCGGCGTTGTCACCCAGACCGAGCCAGTGATGGGTGATTCGATCTTGCTCTCGTTCAGCGCCCCGGCCAACCTCGTGTCCAATGCGCGGGCGGGTCAGTTCGTTGAGATCCTGTGCCGGTCGCCGTGGTCCTCCGATCCGCTCCTTCGGCGTCCCTATTCCGTCTATGCCGCCGATATCACCCGTAACGAATTGACGATCCTGGTCCGACCCTTCGGACGCGGCAGCGGCTGGCTTGTCGAGCAACCGGTTGGGGCCAGCCTCGACGTGCTCGGCCCTCTCGGCAACACGTTCCCGGTGGCGCCGAAGAGCAAGAACTTGCTGATGGTCGCGGGCGGCGTTGGCGCGGCGCCGTTGTTGATGCTTTCGCAGGAAGCGGTCGCCAAGGGGCTCAATGTCACGTACCTGCTCGGGGCGATGAGCGCTAATGGTCTGCTCGCCTCCCAGCACCTGCCCGGCGAAGTCGAGTACGTGGTGGCAACGAACGACGGCAGCGCCGGGCAGGAAGGCTTCGTGACCGACCTGGTTCCGCACTACCTCCAGTGGGCCGATCAGGTTTTCTCGTGTGGGCCGGAGCCGATGTTCCAGTCGTTGCGGCGACAGGTCCTGGCGAACCGTTTCGCGTCGAAGCCTTCCGTCCACATGTCGGTGGAGCGGACGATGGCCTGCGGTGTCGGCGCCTGTCTCGGGTGCGTGGTCGAGACCACACGTGGAATGCGGACGTCGTGTGTCGATGGTCCGGTATTCGAGATGGATGAGCTGGTGTGGTCATGAGCCAGCCCACGTCCGTAGGGACGTTCACGCCCGACCTGACAGTCGATCTCGCCCCGAACAATCCCCGTGAGCTGGTCCTGCGCAACCCGGTGATCCCGGCATCGGGCTGCTTCGGCTATGGCCTCGAGTACAGCGGAATCGTCGATGTCCACCGGCTCGGCGCCTTCGTCAGCAAGGGGATTACGCCGGAGCCAAGGTCGGGGAACCCGATGCCCCGGATCACGGAAACACCTTCGGGCATGCTCAACGCGATCGGGCTCCAGAATCCGGGGATAAAGGGGTTCATTCGGAAATATCCAAGGATCTGGGAGTCGTGGGACGTGCCGGCCATCGTCAACATTTCGGCGGAGAGCGTCGAAGACTTTGCGATGATGGCCCGGTCGCTCGACGATGTGCCCGGTGTGACGGCCATGGAAGTCAATATTTCCTGCCCGAACATCAACGCCGGGGGATTCTGTTTCGGGTGGGATGGGCGCATGTCGGCCGATGTGACGCGTGCTGTCCGCGAGGCCACGACGCTGCCGATGATTGTCAAGCTCAGCCCCGGCGCGGTCGACATCATTGAGATCGCCCAGGCGGTTGAGGAGGCCGGGGCTGACGCGGTGTCCCTGATCAACACGCTGGTTGGGATGTCGATCGACACCCGGACTCGACGACCGGTCCTCGCCAACAACACCGGTGGGCTCTCCGGGCCGGCGGTGAAGCCGGTTGCAGTGCGAATGGTCTATCAGGCGGCCCAGGCGGTCAGCATCCCGATCATTGGGCTCGGCGGGATCTCCCGCCTCGATGACGCGCTCGAGTTCTTCATGGCGGGAGCTTCGGCGATCCAGGTCGGAACGGCCGTGTTCTCCGAGCCGGGCATGTTGATGCGGCTTATTGACGATCTGAACGGGTGGATGATCCGGCACGGTGTGCATGCGTTGAGCGAGATTGTCGGCGTGGCCAATCCACGGTTTCACGCACATGTACCCGTCGCCGCGGGATATGCCGACGAGATACCCCACGATTGACCGTTTCGGGAAACAGCGGCCACTACCAGAACACGCTGTGGAATTGACTGAACGTATCCCAGGGAGTTCCAAACTGATGACGATCGATGTACTCGAAACCATGCAGGCGACGGGCGCCCTCAAGCACGGTCACTTTCTCTACGCCTCCGGGCGACATGGCGAAATCTACCTGGAAAAGTTCGACCTGCTTCGCGATCCGGCAGCGGCGGTCGAACTGTGCGCCGGGTTCGCTGATGCGTTCCGTGGTGCCAGGGTCGATGTCGTGGTCGGGCCAACCACCGGCGGGATCCTGCTCGCGTTCGAAACTGCTCGCCAGCTAGGGGTCAAGGCGGCTTACGCAGAGCGTGGCACGGATGGGGTATCGGGCCGCGAGTTCCGGCGTGGAACGACGTTTGAACCGGGTTCGCGGATCCTGGTCGTCGATGACATCCTCACCACCGGCGGTTCGGTTGGCGAAACCTTGGACGCGCTTGAGCGACACCCGGTCGAGGTAGTTGGGATTGGGGTGATGGTCGATCGGAGCGCCGGTAAGACGAGATTTGGCAATCTGCCACTTAACGCACTGGCGGCCCATGAGTTTGGCTCTTGGCCAGCCGAGGAGTGCCCGCTTTGCGCCCAGGGCATCCCCTTGACCAAGCCAGGCACCACCGCCGCGGCGGCAAGGTAACGCTCTTTTAGCTGCACGTTCCTGTATTGACGCGGCAATTACGCTTCGTCGCGCGCGTGCTCCAGTTTGGACTTGAGTTCGTCACGAAGCAGGACCAGTTCGTCGAGGCGTTGTTCAATTTGCGACATGGTGTCGTCGCGTGGACGCTCGGCGTACTCGTCACGAAGTTCGATCAGGATCTGGGCGAGGCGTCCAATGGTCCGAACGGTTTGGGCCGGTGATTCGTCCCGCGATGGTGAACTGAAACCGCTCATCGACGCTCCTTGGTCGTTGGTGTCGCCGGATCTGGCGCTGATTATGCCAGTATTGTCGGCCCTGAGTACGCCTGTAGCGTAGCACGGAAACGGCATCGACAGTACTGTACGTACGATATAGACGTGATATGCGCTACGCTGCAGCACCAGAGGTTGGAAATCAGACGGAAACAGTCCCAATCCTCACAACTTGTGGGGGAGTGTTTCTCGCGAGATCGTCGACATCCGGTCCGAAACCTCACGCGCCTGGTCCCAGCGGCCGATCCAGGCGACGTACGCCAGATTCGAAAGGCCGATGTGGAGCAGGCAGAACCGCAGCCGCTCGTCGAAGTCCGGAATCATGAGGCCGATCTCGCCATAGTGGCGTCTGGCCTCAGCCAATATGTCGATGCCTTTCCACGCTGGTCGCCACGGCCACCAGAAAACCAGCCAGGCCAGGTCGTAGAGGAAGTCGCCGTACATCGCGCAGCCCCAGTCGATCACGCCCGTGAACTCGTGCTCGGAAACCAGGACGTTGTAGTTGAGCAGGTCACTGTGAATAAGGTGACGATCGACCGGGGCGTACGAAGCAAGTGCCGAGAGCGCGGCGTACGCCTCATCGAACGCCGCTGAGCCGACCGGAGACGTTTCCAGGCGCTCCCGCCACCCTCCACCTCGTGACCCTGGGGTGTCCTCCGATACTGCCAGCAACGCCGCCGCCCACGTCGAATGCGGAGCGTTCCGGTCGTCGCCCCAGCCTCCATACCCGGTGGTTCCCGCAACATCGGTGTGCCGCATGGCGTCGAGGGATGCAAGGAACGATGGAAGTAATTCCCGCATCTGACGACCATCGACGTCGTCGATCGGGACTCCCGAGACCCGTTCCGAAATGGCGTAGTGGATGCCGAAGGCGTCGCCAATCTCGGTCACGACCGGGATCGGCAACTCAGGCGAGGCGTAGCGGTATGCCAGCCGGTCGCGCTGGAAATCATCGACATGCGCGCTGAATCGAATGACATAACCAATACTTTGACGCACAAAGCCATAGGCGCTCGACCAACCGCCCTGGCGCAGGGTCTCAACCGCCGTGGCATCCGCCCCGAATCGATCGAGGAGGAACGCTGCCGCCTGTTCGATGGTCACTCCTGGCGAATCTGGCCCGGGCCCGAATCCCGATTCCTCGGTCGTCATGCGACTGACTCGTTCGCATCTAGCACGGCCGCATCCGGTGCCTCTCCCACTGGTCCCGAAAGGGCTGCGGGAAACTCGCCTTTGAGCAGGATACCGAGGTCGTCTTCATCCAGGAGTGAGACACCCAGTTGTTCGGCCTTCGTGGCCTTGCTGCCCGCGTCGGCCCCGGCGACCACGGCGCTCGTCTTCTTCGAAACCGAACCTGTGACGTTGGCGCCAAGCTTGCGCAACGTGGTTTCCGCTTCCGGGCGGGTGAGGGTGTCGAAGCGTCCGGTCAGGACAATGTTGAGCCCGGCCAGTGGGCGTCGCCGGCTCTCGGATGACGCCTCGTCATGAGAACGGACACCGACTGTTTCGAATTTCGCCACGAGATCCCGGTTTACTTGCTCGATGGTGAAGTCGTGGATATCGGCAGCGACCACATCGCCGATTCCGGGAATGTCAGCGATTTCTTCAGCGGTCGCATCGAGCAGCGCCTGCATCGATCCGAAACGATCAGCGATGAGGTTCGCGGTGCGGTCGCCGACGTGGCGGATGCCCAGACCATGGATCACACGCCACAGTGGTTGTCCCTTGCTCTTCTCGACCGAATCACGGAGGTTGTCGGCGCTCTTCTGCCCAAGTCCTTCAAGATCAGCGACTTGCGCCCAGTCCAGCCGGTAGATGTCGCTGACATCGGTGAGCCACCCGAGGTCGACGAAGCGGTCGGCAAGGTTGGGACCCAGCCCATCGATATTCATCGCCGCCCGGCTGACGAAGTGGTGGATCCGCTCCTTTAACTGGGCGGGGCAGGAGGCATTGGTACAGTAACGCTTGGCGACTCCCGGCTCCCGGTGGACCGGAGTCCCGCACGAAGGGCAAGTGTCCGGCATCTGGTAGGGGGTTTCGGTGCCGGTGCGGTGCTCCTCGATCACCTTGACGATCTGTGGAATCACGTCGCCGGCCCGCTGGACGACGACGGTATCGCCGATCCGGATGTCCTTGCGGGCGATTTCGTCCTCGTTGTGCAGGGTGGCTCGCCCTACCGTGACCCCGCCGATGTTGACCGGCTCGAGGATGGCCAGCGGGTTCAGGGTACCGGTGCGGCCGACGTTGATGATGATGTCAAGGACTGTCGTCGTCTGCTGGATCGCCGGGAACTTGTAGGCGGTGGCCCAGCGTGGGTCGCGGGCGACGTAGCCGATCTCATCCTGGAGTTGCAGGCTGTCAACCTTGATCACGGTCCCATCGATCTCGAAGTCGAGCGTGGTGCGCCGTTCCAGCCAGCGCTGGCAAGCTTCCCAGACGGAACTGGTGGAGTCATGCCGTTCGGCATCAAGCGAGGTAGTGAAGCCAAGTTTCGCCATCAATTCGAGGCACTCGAAATGCGTGGCCGGTAGCGCCAGACCGGTCGCGTAGCCGATCTGGTAGGTGAACAACCGCAGGGGACGCTGGGCGGTAATGCCCGGATCCTTCTGGCGGATCGACCCGGCCGCGGCGTTCCGGGGATTCATGAACAGTTTACCGCCGGTGTCAGCCATCCTGGTGTTGAGGTTTTCGAAATCCGACTTGCGCATGTAAATCTCGCCACGAATCTCGATCGTTGCAGGCATTGCCAGACCTTTCGGTTGGCGCAACATGGTGGGAATCGAACGGATGGCCCGGACGTTGGGTGTGATGTCGTCGCCCACGAACCCGTTGCCGCGGGTGGCGGCGTGGTCGAGCACACCATCGACATAGGTGAGGGCAACCGCCAGGCCGTCGGCCTTGGGCTCGGTGACGAACCCCAGCGTGTCGACGCCGGAGAACCGGATCGCCCGCTGCGCCCACGACTCGAGTTCTTGCTCGTTGTACACATTGCTCAACGAAAGCAGGGGCCGGGGATGCTCGATTTCGCCGAATTCCGAGGTCGAGTACGCCCCAACCCGCTGGGTAGGTGATTCGGCCGTCACGAGTTCGGGGTGTTTGACTTCGATGTGCCGAAGTTCGTTCATTAGGGCGTCGTATTCCGCATCGCTCGCCGTTGGCTGATCGAGGACGAAGTATTCGTAGGCGAACCGGTCCAGTTTGTGGCGGAGTTCGTCGACGTGCCGTTGCCGCTCGGTTTGATCCATCAGGGCCGCATTCCTCAATCGCGTGCGATTCAGCCTGTTGCGCCTCCGGTCGCCGGAGGCGAACGCATGTACTGTTGTGGTATATCATAGGCATACGCGCAGGGGTGTTCGTACACCGAATCGAGTGTATCACGCGCTCAACGGCCTCTACCCTGCATCGCTCGACACCCGATCAACAGGGTTTCCGCATGCCCGCCAGTTCCTCCGCAGCATCCCACCAGGCGCCCGAGGGTGACCAGCGATACGGCGCGTTGTGCGAGCGCGCACTGGCGTTCGTACGCGCCAACGGCGGCTCGGTTCATGAGGATGCGCTCGTCCGGCACGTCTTCGGCAACAACGGCTCGACGGCGACCTGGAAACCGCTGCTGCGTGGTGTGCTTGCCGGTGAGGGTGAGACCGTCGTCCTCGTCGATGAGCGCTGGTCGCTGATCCAGGAATCGACGGGGTCGGGATCGACGATCCTGGACGAGTTCATCGCGATCGATGTTGAAACCACCGGGTTGCGGCCAGTCAGCCAGCGGATGATCGAGATCGCACTCCACCGCTATCGTGGTGGCCAGGTTGCCGAAAAGTTCGAGACACTCCTCAATCCGGGTCGGGAGATTCCCTTCTTCATCTCGACCCTGACCAGTATCCGCAATGAGGATGTCGAGTACGCTCCGGTGTTCGCCGATGTGGCTCAGACGGTGGTCGATTTCATCGGTGATGCCCTGTTGATTGGCCACAATGTCCGGTTCGATATTTCCTTCGTCAATGCTGAACTCAAGCGGGCCGGGCACGAGCCCTTGGTCAACGAGCGGCTCGATACCCTCACCATGGCGGTCCGGTACCTCAATAACCTCAAGAAGCCGAGCCTCGACCGTGTCGCGTCAAAGCTTGGATTGCAGCCGCGCGATATCCATCGTGCCGGGCGGGATGCGCAACTCACCGCCGAGGCGGCGCTCCGGCTCGTCGATATCGCGGCCCGGACGGGCGTGACCTCGATCGACGATCTCAAGGCGAAAACGGCGACGGGCCGGCATCGGCCGCGCGATGATGTGGGTCGCGCCCGTTCGCTGATGGATCGATCCTGGCTCGCCAACATCCCGCGCAAACCGGGTGTGTACCTCATGCACAGTGCCGAGGACGAGATCATCTACGTGGGCAAGGCCAAGAATCTTCGGGATCGCCTGGCGTCCTACTATTCCCAGCCCCTTGGCTACACGAGGAAGATGGATGGCCTGATCGAGTCCATGGCCCGGGTCGAAACCGAAGTCGTCGGCTCCGAGCTTCAGGCGCTTGTGCTGGAGTCCCAGCTGATCCATCGCTACCAGCCCCGCTACAACACGGCGATGCGCTCGTTCGAGCACTACCCCTACATCAGGGTCGACATCAGCAATCCATGGCCGCGGGTTTCCCTCGCCAAACAGCGCAAGAACGATGGTGCGCGATACTATGGTCCGTACCGGAGCAGCAGGGGAGC
>JALZMD010000273.1 GCA_030858375.1 Chloroflexota bacterium | reverse complement strand
GCGAGGTCCCAAAGCGCCATCTCGACGGCACTGACCGCCGAACCCCACGGCTTGAACCCACCCCGGCTGCGGATGCGGCGCATGACGCGCTCCACATTGGTCGGGTCCTGCCCAATGAGGGCTGGTTTCAGCATCACCACCACGGGCGCCAGGTAGGGCTTCGGTGTTTCGACCTGCCCCCAACCATCGACACCCTCATCAGTGACGATCCGCACGACCGGACTGCCGCCGATGACTGCGCATTTCAAGTCCGTAATCTTCACCGAGTTCTCCCCTGATTTGTGTCCGTCCCCATTCATCATGGGGATGGCCGCGGGCGATATGAGATTTTCCGTCTTGAGGGGGCATTGTATCCGGGTCACAATAGCTGTCCAGAGGCAACGCGCGCTCACTTCCCAGATTTTGGAAAGCTCCATACGCCGTACGCTTAGCGTATCCTCTTCCCGGAAGGGGCTACGCTTGTGCCGACGTTCGCTGAAAATCGAACCGAACGACTCGCGTCCGGTCAAAGTGTGCCCGCCTTTTCAGGATTCGAGTCCCAGGCACACCGACGACTCTTGGTCCTCCGGAATACCCCAACTCTCGCTGCCCTTGGCGGATTGCAAAGTAACCGTCTTGAATCCCTGAAAGTGAACGGGGTGGGTCAGTACAGCACCCGCATCAACGACCAATGGCGGATTTCCTTCGAGTGGCCCGATGGAGATACCGAACCGTCCAACATCCAGATCGTGGACTATCACTAGAAGGCCGTGACCATGCTGCCCTCCATTCACCCCGGCGAAATCCTGGCTGACGAACTTGAAGAACGCGGTTTCACCGGCTCGTCGGCAGCCCGCGCGCTCGGGATTCCGCAGAGCCGTATTTCCAACATCTTGCGCGGGCGTACCGGTATCACCGCCGACACGGCGCTGCGTCTGGGTCGATGGCTCGGTACGGGCCCCGAACTCTGGCTCAACATGCAAAAGGAGTACGAGCTGCGAGTGGCGGACGGGAGATCGAGGCCACTGTGCGACCCGCCGTTTCGCTGCCGGCATCCTCATAATGCGGCCGTGAGGTTGCCCGTTTTGGCGGAGCCGTATGCAGCCGCGCTCGACGACGCCGTGGCGTACATCCACGAGCGATACCAACCGGTCGGGATCATCGTCAGCGGGACGATCATCTGGGGCACGCCGCACCGGAGCAGCGACCTCGATTTCATGGTCATTCATGAACCGGCCTGGCGGCAACGGGTGCAGTGCTTCTTCAATGGCGTGCCGGCCGAAATGTTCGTCAACCCGGAGTTCCAGATACGGCGCGTGATCGCCGCTGAGCCGGCTGGCGGGCGGCCCGTGATGGCGCACCTGATCGGCAGCGGCACGATCGTTCACGATACCGGTGACGTCATGGCCTCGCTCCAGGAACTGGCACACGAGATTCTCCACGATGGCCCGCGGGTTTCAGAAGAAGACCTGACCCAGATGCGGTACCGGATCGCCACCACGTTCGAGGATGCGCACGATATCCGGAACATCGATCCTGACCGCGCTCAGACGATCGTGACGGAAGCGCTCATCGAAGCCGTCAGGCTGTATTTCCTCCAGCAGGGGCGCTGGCTTCCGAGGTACAAGGCGCTGGTTTCGGATTTGGATGACCTCGATCCAGAACTTGGCCACGCCGTTCGGTCGGCCCTTCGTTGTCCCGATCTGGGCGAACGACTGAATCTGGCGACACCGTTGATCCAGCGGATTGCGGGTTCATCGGGATGCTTCGAATGGGAGTCCGAACCTCAGCACCTCGCACCGTAGTTGATGTCGCCAGCGCCGGCTGCGATCCGTGGCGGACCGCGAAAGCTCCGACAAACAGCCCCGCTGACTCCCCGTGTATCATTGGGTGATCCACCGGTGTGACTGCGCCGGCATTGTGGCGTGCCCGTACCATAACGACAAAACAACGCCGCTCGCGCATAATGCCTGCGGTCGATGTTCACCAATTCCGACATCAGTAACGGAGTAGTTCAACGGATGACAGCACAAGGTGACGCGCCGATGGTTTGCCGGGGGATTCGCGGGGCCACCACCGCCGCCGCGAACACGGCCGAGGACATTCTCGAGGCGACCGAGGAACTGGTGAAGATTCTCATTCACCTCAACACCCTCGATTCAGACGACATCGCAAGCGCCATCTTTACCACCACGCCGGATCTCACCGCCTGGTTTCCAGCGCTGGCCGCCCGTGAGTTCGGCTGGACCGAAGTGCCCATGATCTGCACGCACGAAATGGCCGTCCCGGGCTCCCTCCAGAAGGCCGTGCGCGTGCTGGTTCACGTCAACACCACCAGAGGAGCATCCGATATGCGCCACGTGTACCTCAAGGGTGCGAAGCAGCTTCGCCCGGAATGGGGCATTTCCGATACCGAACTGGCGGCTGTCCTGAGTGCTTCCTTGGCCTCGGCCGAGGAAGCGGACACCGCCGCCGTGTCCATGGGCAGCCAGTCATGAGTGCGCAAATTCCGTCACCGCGGGATTCCGCAATTCCCTGGAATCCGACCTCCCTATCCGGACTGCTAGAAATCATTGGAGCCACGAACATGATCATCATCATGAAAACCGGGACCGACCAGGATGTCATTACCCCGGTCATCGATCGCATCCAGCAACTGGGTCTGCAGGCACACCCGATCATTGGCGAGGGCCAGGCGATCGTCGGCGTGGTTGGGCTACCGCTCCCACCGTCGCTCGACGAGATGTTCGAGGTCATGCCGGGTGTCGAGCGCGTCGTCCGCGTCTCCAAGAAGTACAAGCTTGCGGGCTGGGATTTCCACCCGCACAAGACGGTAATCCAGATCGGGGATGTTGCGATCGGTGGCGATGAGGTGACCATCATCGCCGGACCATGTTCGGTCGAAACCGAAGAGCAGACGATTGAGGCAGCCCACGCCGTCAAGGCCGCTGGCGCCAAGCTGCTGCGTGGGGGCGCCTACAAGCCGCGCACGTCGCCCTATGAGTTCCGTGGCCTGGGTGTGCAGGGCCTGGAGATCCTGGCCAAGGCACGTGACGAAACCGGCCTCAAGATCATTACCGAGGTCATGACGCCCTCCGATGTCGAGATCGTCGCCCAGTACACCGATGTGTTCCAGATCGGCGCCCGCAACTGCCAGAACTACCTCCTGCTCGAGGAAGTCGGCAAGGCCAACAAGCCGGTCATGCTCAAGCGCGGCCTGTCGCTCCTGATCGAGGAGTGGTTGCTGGCGGCCGAGTACGTGATGGCCCAGGGTAATCCGAACGTGATCCTCTGCGAGCGAGGTATCCGCACCTTCGAGAACGCGACTCGCAACACGCTCGATGTGAGCGCGGTGCCGGTGATCCAGAGCATGTCACACCTGCCGGTCTTCATCGACCCCAGCCATGCCGCCGGCAAGCGCGCGTTCGTCCCGTCGTTGGCGCTCGCCGGTATCGCCGCCGGAGCCGATGGCCTGATGATCGAAGTCCATCCCAACCCGGATATGGCGATGTCGGACGGCGCGCAGTCGCTCGATTTCACCGAGTTCGCCAACCTGATGCCGAAGATGAGCGCCATCGCGAATGCCTTGAACCGGACGTTGCCGGTTCCGTCCAGCGCCGCGGTCTAGACGGGCTGTCTTTCGTCATCGACGTGTGGCTCAACGCTGGAGCAATTTACAGGTTGGTCAGTCGCATCCGCCAGGCACGGGCGGAGACGAGCTCCGCAGCCGTACGAGGAGTTTGGCTGTCAACCGTTTAGCGACCTGGAAGCACTCCCCGCATGTCCAAATCCCGGTCCGGTTTCTCGATGCTGCTGCTCGTCGCCTTTCTGGCCTTCATCAGCATCGGGCTCCCCGATGCCGTACTCGGGGTGGCGTGGCCCTCGATCCAGGGCACGTTCGATCGCCCACGGGCCGATCTTGGCTACATCCTGTTTGCGTCTGGCGCCGGGTATTTTAGCTCGGGCGCCCTCGCCGGCAAGGCAATCGAGTGGCTTGGTGTCGGCCGCTTGCTTGCGGTCAGTACGGCCGCCGTCTCGATCGGACTGTTTGGCTACGCCATCTCCTCGGCCTTCCCGTTCCTGATGATCGTCGCGGCACTAATCGGGTTCGGCTCCGGCGCGGTCGATGCCGGCCTCAATGTCTACGCCTCGGAACACTTTTCCGTGACGGTCATGAACTGGCTCCATGCCTTCTTCGGGATCGGGGCGATGATCGGGCCGTTCATCATGACCGGTGTATTGGCCACAGACGGCAGCTGGCGCATCGGCTACCTGATCGTGGCCGGGCTGACCCTGCTCATGGCGATCGCGTTCGTGGCCACCGAAAGCCGCTGGACCGATGGTCAACACCATGGCGAGACGGTTCGCCCGGCATCAATGCCGGTAAGCGAGGTGCTGCGTCAGCCCCTGCTCTGGTTGCAAATCGCGTTGTTCTTCTTCATGACTGGCATCGAAGCCGGCGCCGGCGCCTGGTCCTATACCATGCTCTTCGAAAAATTCGACCTTGATGCGGGCCAGGCCGGGCTCTGGGCTGGTTTCTACTGGGGCACGATTGCCCTGGGCCGGCTGGTGCTCTCGCCACTGTCGCGAAGCCTCAAGCCGGCGAAGCTGATCCAGTTCGGAACGTTTGGGTTGCTAGCTGGGGCGCTGATGATGACTCGCGACCAGTCCTGGCTGTTCCAGGCTGGCCTGCTCGTCTTCGGGTTCGCGATGGCGCCCCTTTTTCCGACGCTGATGTCGTTGACGCCGTCACGGCTGGGTTCGAACGTGGCCCTTCACGCGATCGGCTTCCAGGTTAGCGGGGCGGTGCTTGGTGGGGCGACGATCCCTACCTTCGCCGGAATCCTGGCCGGGCGCACGACGCTGACTGCGATCCCATGGACGCTGGCGGTTGGCGCGGTCATCGTGATCGGGTTGGAAACGTTCCTCCGGGGCAGAGACGCCGGCGACGAGCCGATGCCGGTGACGAAGTTGCCGGGCGTGACGTAGTACCGAGCGGCAAATAACGGAATGTACTCAGTCTTATGGCAGCAATTGGTAGGGGAGCACCTTGTGCTGCCGTGGTTTCGCGACCCGATAGCGGCGAGAGGACACAAGGTCCTCCCCTTCAGGAATCCCGACTGCCGACCGTCCTACACGTCCTTGATGGCAGCCGACATCTGCTGTACGGCCTGTTCGAGGAGTGGTCGCGGGAGTGCGAAGTTGAAGCGCACGCAACGCTGGCCGACCTCTCCGCAGGCGCTGCCGTCAACGATCGCAACGCGAGCCTTCTCCCGGAAAAAGGTCGAGATATCCCCATCGAGCCCGGTTTCCCGGAAATCGAGCCAGGCCAGGTAGGTACCTTCGGGCATCGTGTAGGAGACTCCAGGCAGGAGGTCGCTCACGGCGTCGGCCAGGAACCTCCGGTTTCCATCGAGATAGTCGATAACCCCGTCTAGCCACTCCTGCCCGGTGGTGTAGGCGGCAATGCTGGCGATCACGCCGAGGGTCGAGGCCCCGTGGGCGCCCCAGGCGGCCTCGTCCCACGTCGCAACATCGGCGTCGTTTGATAGCACGATCTGGGCGCACTTGAGTCCGGCCAGGTTCCAGGCCTTCGAGGCCGCAATTGCGGTAATCGAGTGACCGGCCGCCACGTCCGAGACCGACGCATACGGGACGTGCCGCTGCCCGGCATAGATGATTGGGGCGTGGATCTCGTCCGAGAAGACACGTCCCTGATGCCGGTCGACGATCTCACCGATCTTCAGCATCTCGTCGCGGGTCATCACGCGCCCGATCGGATTGAACGGGTTGCAGAACACCAGCACCTCGCCGCCATCGCCAAAGGCCGCGTCGATTGCTTCGAAGTCGTACTCCCATCGGCCATCGACCTGGAGCATCGGCACCTGGACGATCTCGCGGTTCACCATCTTGGGGACGAAGAGGAACGGCATGTAGGCCGGTGTCGGGACGATCACCTTGCCGCCCTTGGGCGCATAGTGCTTCAAGGTCATTTCGAGACCCTTGAGGACGTCCGGCATGGAATGGACGCGATCGGCGGGAACCATCCAGTCGGTGTTATCCCGGTACCAATCGGCGCAAGCCGAGGCAAGCCCCTGTTCGAGCGCCTCCGGCAGATAGCCAAAGAACCCATTGTCAACCGTTTCGCGCAGGGCTTGGATCACGCTCGGGGCCGTGCCGAAATCCATTTCCGCGATGAAGGCACCGATGCAATCAGGAAACGTCGTCCATTTCTTGCCAACAACGCCGGTGAGGTGTTCGAGCGTCAGGGTATCGTAATTCGCCGTCAACATGGGTATGCCGTGGATCCTCTCGCGCAAACTGTGGATCAGGAATTGGAACTTGGTGGGTGACAGGGGTACCCGATTGGCTGACTGCCCGACCGGATAGTGTGAGCCATGGTATCACTCCGACTGGAACCGTCCATCCGCCATCCAGGTCAGAAAGGCGGTCCCAGCGCCAATGGCAGCTCCTGAAGTCCATGAAACACGGCTCCGGGCCGCCAGCGCACGGTATCGGAAACGAGGCTGAGATCAGGAAACGCCCATGCGAGCGTGACGAACGCAATCTCGCCTTCCATCCGGGCCAGCGGTGCCCCGAGACAGAAATGAATGCCCATCCCGAACGACATGATTCGGCCGACGTCGCGCCGGATGTCGAGTTGCGCAGCACGCTCGAACACCGTCTCATCGCGGTTCGCCCAACCGAGCACGAAGTCACCCAGGTTCCTCACTCGACGCCCATGTCACCGATTTCGACCGGCTCGAGCGTGACGCGCGAGGTCAACTGCACCAGCGCGTCGTAGCGCAGCAACACCTCAGTCGCGTTCCGGGACAGGTCCGGCATCCACACCAGATCTCGCCACTGGTCCGGGTGCCGCATCAGGGCGAGGATGCCATTCCCGATCAGGTTTACGGTCGTCTCGTGACCTGCAACCAACAGCAGGATGCAGGTGGCGACCAGCTCCTGCTCGTTGAGCCGCCCTTTATCCGCCTCGGCGTGGATCAATTGTGAGAGCTGGTCGTCGCCAAGTTCTGTCCGGCGGGTGGCGATCAACCAGCGCAGGTACTCGGCCAGTTCCTTGGTGCTGCGATCGACCCGCGCCAGGAAATCGTCCAGCCCGTCGACCGGGAAATCGATGGCGGCGGCAATATCGCCGGTGAGTCTGCGGAATTTCCGGAAGTCTTCCCGGGGGCTGCCTAGCATTTCAGCGATGACCTGCATGGGTAAGGGAAAGGCGAACTGGCCGATCAGATCGATCGCATCACCGTTCGCCGCTCGCACGTCCAACGCGAGCTCGATGGCCATGGTCTCGATCCTCGGACGCAGCTTTTCGACCTGGCGGGGTGGAAATGCCAGCTTCGCGACACCCCGCAACTGCGTATGGACAGGCGGATCGCGAAACAACATGAAAAGGCTGGCTACCGCGCCGAAGGAATCGGGTTGGAGGTTCGGTCGTTGACGGGGCTGCAACTCCCCATCGTCAGGCGGACGCCACTCTCGTCCAAGGCATTGATCGCGGAGCCATTTCATGCACGGCGTGCCCGAACAGGTAAACCCCGGTTCCACCGTCCGATCCGTTCACCGCCGCCTCGCGGACAACATGCACCGGCTCGCTTCCCCGATATCGCGCGTAGGCGGGATACGGATTCTCATC
>JALZMD010000253.1 GCA_030858375.1 Chloroflexota bacterium | reverse complement strand
CGGCCTACTGGAACGCGCACCGCCACCCCTTCGTCTGGGAACGGCGACGGCGACATCGCCCGAGTCGCCGTCCCGGTATTGGCTGCCTTCCAGTGATCCCGTGAACGTGCCGGATGGACCACTTAGCCACCCCAATGGTTAAACCGCTGGCTATCAGGGGAATCAAATCAGTCACGGCGCTTCTCCAACGATCGCGGCATTCGCCATGCCGCCGTCAATCCAGGATGTTCACCTGACCGGTGTCCATGTCGTAGATCGCGCCAGCCACCAGCACGCGGCCCTCGGCCTGGGCTGCGTTGATCACCGGCGAGATCGTTCGCAGCCGCCGGACCTGTCGCCGGACGTTCTCTTCGATGGCCGCGTTCAACACATCGTCCGGGTGCAATGCCTGCGCCCGGAGAACCGAGGGTTCGAGTGCATCCATCAGCACGAAGAGGCGGCCAGGCAGGTCTGCCCCATCAGTGACGACCTGGATCGCGCTCGTCACCGCTCCGCAACCGGTGTGACCGAGCACCATGAGGAGGGGCGTGTTCAGGAACTCGACACAATACTCCATGCTGGCCAGGCCGTAATCGCTCAGGAAATTCCCGGCTACCCGCACCATGAACAGGTCACCCGGTCCGCGCGAGAAAATCAGCTCGGCGGCAACGCGCGCATCCCCACAACCCAGGATCGCCGCGACCGGCGAGTGTTGCTCAATCGCCGCCGCCCGGGCGGCCGAATAGTCGAGCGGAGGGATCGCTTCGTCGAGGTAGCGGCGATTGCCTTCGACGAGCATCGCGAGCGCTTCGTCCGGTGTCACATTCTCGAACGACGTTCCTTGTTCAGGCATTGTTGGTGGTCTCCCGGTCCGGGTCGCGACGAGATCTGCATCTCTACGGAGGGTAACAGGTTCCTGGTTCTCTCGATTGCCTGGCTCAGTCTTCCACCGTTGGCTTCACCCGGCTACAGTAGCTGAATGACGTATCGCACCAACGATGTGCGCGGCTGCCTGTTTCAGAAGGTCTGACCGCGTAGCGACAGGGAGCATCAGCATGCAGCGAAATGCCGGCACCACCGCGCGAGTCGGGATCTTCGGGATCGGTCTGGCCGCCTACTGGCCACAGTTCCCCGGACTTCAGGAATCGATCCTCAAACACCTTCGCTACATCGTCACCACTATCGAACCCTGGGCTGAGGTGGTCGATGGCGGGCTGGTCGATACCGCCCAGGTCGGTGCCGCGCTTGGCGACCGCTTTACGCGTGAGGATCTCGACCTCCTCTTCTGTTTCACTGGCACCTACGCCACCAGCACCCAGACCCTGCCGGTCGTCCAGCGCGCCGGTGTGCCGGTCGTGATCCTCAATCTGCAGCCGGTCGCGGCGATGGACTATGAAACGGCCGATACCACTGACTGTCTTGCCAACGCCGGGGTCTGCCCAGTCCCGGAACTGGCCGGGGTATTGACGCGGGCCGGAATCGCGTTCAGCGTCGTCACCGGCACGGTCCACGATGACGAGCGGGCCTGGTCGGAGATTTCCGGCTGGTGCCTGGCCGCCGGTGCCGCCCGGTCGGTGCGGCGGGCTCGTTTCGGGATGCTTGGGCACACCTATCCGGGAATGATCGACATGTCGACCGATGTCGGCGTCGTCCATGCCCAGCTCGGCGCGCACGTCGAGATGCTGGAGATGAATGATCTCGAGGATCGTGCCAATCGCGCGACAGAGGAGGAGATCGGAGCGGTCCTCGCCCGGGCAGCAGAGACATTCGAATCGCTAGGCGACATATCCCAAAAAGCATGGGAACTTGGTGGCCGCATCACGGTCGGTTTGGAGCGTCTGGTCCGGGATTTCGGTCTCGACGGCCTCGCGTACTACTATCGGGGATTGCCTGGCAGCGAGACTGAACAAGTCGCATCGAACATGATCCTCGGCAATACACTCCTGACGGCCGCTGGCATCCCGACGGCGGGTGAGGGCGATCTCAAAACCGCGATCGCGATGAAGATCATGCACGAGCTCGGCACGGGCGGATCGTTCTCCGAGTTCTGCGCGATGGATTTCCACGAGCGGTTCTTCCTGATAGGGCACGACGGGCCGGCCCATGTCGCGATCAGCGACGGCAAGCCGCTCCTGAAAGAGTTGAAAGTGTTTCACGGCAAGGCGGGTGGCGGGCTCTCGGTCGAGATGCGGGCGCAGACCGGTCCAATCACGATCCTCGGTCTGACCCAGGACACCCAGGGGCGGCTGAAGCTGATCGCGGCCGAAGGCGAGAGCCTGCCCGGTCCCGTCC